>CAZSZJ010000001.1:0-85946 GCA_964610985.1 uncultured Candidatus Saccharibacteria bacterium
TCCAGCAGGCCTACGGCCTGCTGTTATGGGGAGGGTGAAGTGTGGGGTGGTTCAGAGAATAAACTCCGGTCGTTAATAAATCACCAACCTCTAAATAAGAACGATTTTTTTGTGAGATTGCTTATTCATCATTTGATCGTAGGCATGTTGAGCATTCTGCAACGGGAGGGTTATTGGCTGACTTAGTTTTAGCTTTCCGAGTTCTATGAGTTTGACGAGTTGCCTCAATTGCAAAGCATCTGGCACGATAAGGACGTTTTGTTGAACAATTCCTCGCACTGGCATCGGCAGGCCAGTGCCAGTATGCGGGATAAGTGTCACATACCTGCCGTTATCACGAACCGCCGATAGAGTCTGCACTGCAACTCCACCCCCTACAACATCGAGAGCCGCGTCGATCGATAGCTTTAGGTTCTTCACAGCTTTTGCAATATCCGTTCCTCGCTCAATATATGCCGTAATACCTAACGCAGCAGCCGACTCTTGCTCATCTTGGCGCACCACCCCAACAACCCGCGCTCCAGCCTGAACTGCTAATTGTGTGGCAATACTCCCTACTGCCCCGAGTGGCCCATTAATAAGCACTGTTTCGCCATTTTTAGGCCGTAAGGCCTGTATTGCCTGATAAGCCGTGAGGCCAGCAAGAGGTAAAGTTGCTATGGTGGCGGCCGGAATGTTGGAGGGCCAGGGAGCCAGTAATTCGGCGGGCATTACCACATGTGAACCTTGTACGCCAAAACCGGAGGCAATTTGATGCACCATGGCAATCACCCTATCGCCAGTCTTCCAGTTTTTCACCCCCTGCCCTATCTCCAGAATTGTGCCAGCTATATCCCAGCCCAGAGACATGGGAAAGGAGGCCGGAAGATCTGGATAGATCTTTCCTCCATGGGCAAGGCCTGTGGCTGTAGCAATGTCAATCGGGTTTATTGCGGCTGCATCAACCTTTACAAGAACCTCATTGGCTCGCGGTCGAGGCATCATTTTTTTCATTATGCGCACATGGGGAGATGGCGCAAAATTATCGATTACTACGGACTGCATCATTGTTTTTGACTGATTTTTCTTACTCATAAATACAATTATGAATGTACATGCTAAAATGTTAATACTGTTATTTTTGTCAGTATAAAAATATGAAGAAGTCTACTAGTAAGCCAATTGATACTTGCGGTGTTGCTTATTCGCTTTCTCTCATTGGGGGGAAATGGAAGCCGCTGATATTGTGGCGGCTGATACCTAGAACGCTAAGGTTTAGTGAACTAAAACGGCAGCTCCCAGCCGTGACTGAACGGGTGCTCATTCGCCAGCTTAAAGAATTGGAAGCGAGCGAACTGGTTGAAAGAATTGTTTATAAGCAACTCCCGCCTAAAGTCGAGTATCGTCTAACAGCCAAAGCCCAATCACTAGTACCTCTGCTGTATATGCTAGAGCAATGGGGAAAAGATATCGCCAAAGATACTCGTCCGGTGGTTCCGAAAGATGCGGCTCCTAGCTCACAAAAACTATAGGCCAAATTGGTTCTGGATATAATCGTATGCAGGTTTCAGACTCGGTGCACGCTTGGCGGCGCTTTGTACGGCTACGCGCAAGGCCTGACGCACGGTTTCACGCTCATTGGCAGGCAGTTTGGCCAATCCGTCCATCAACTCTTTTTCGTTGCGCATGGCCGCATTCAATAGTGATGCGTAAAGTTCGTTGGCGTTGTCTTCGCCGTGGCCTAGTGAATTTTTTACATAACTGGAAGTCTTGCTGTAATTTGACTCATTGATGGCGTCGTCAAATACGGAAGCATATTCGATGTTTGTCTGTACACGGCCGTAAAAGGCCGTGAATGCATCCGTTTTTGCCAGATAATTCAAATCATCGATATCGATATTCTCGGCCGACTTGGTTTTGGATTTGCTGTCCCGAATTATTCCCCATGGATTGCCGGAATAGTTGCATTCATTGTAAGCGGTCGTATCGTACGAAGTAAAATCGGACTGTAGGTCAGAGGCAAGCGTCTTGCCGTTGATGCTCTGCGTGAGCGTATCAATGATGGCGCGGTGTTCTGGTTTTGCGGCAGCGCGAAGATTTTGCAGTAATTCCGGAAAAAGAAACAGAGAATCCTGAATAGAATTGTACGCGAGTGTTTGCAGGTTAAAACATGCAGTCGCTAACGCTTTATGCTCTTCGGGCGTCACCTCTAGGCCGCGGAAATAATTACGCATAATACCGTGGTTTGATTCGTGCATTATTAAGCCGTCCAGCTGGTCGGCCGTCAACGTATCGTCGGGGTCGAGCTGCAGCACTTCTTCACGTGTCGCATCGCTATAATAGCCGTTAAACGAGTCGGCCAAGGTGAGGCGCACGACGCTTACATTACCACTGGCAAAAGCAGCCCGCAACATAGGGTCGGTTCGTTGAAATGCCTGCCGGAACTGCTGCTGCAGCTTTTCGGGCACGCCGTTTTCCTGGAAAGTTACTACAGGTTGGCCGTTCGCTACGCGGACTTCACCGAACTGGCGCAGGACGTTATCCTTTTTTTCGGGATCGATAATGCCGGATGGGTCATCAATTTCCTGGGTTGCTTCTAGCCCTTTTAAGTCTAGTTTTTCATACGGATCGGTTGGCTGCTGTAATGTAGGGCCAACCGGCGGAGTCTGAACGCCGATGGTCTCCGCCATTACCTGATTAAAGGCAATTTCGGCTACTTCACCAGCCTTCTGGCTGTCGTTCCTAAGAATTGTCACGGAATCTTTAGCGGCCTGCTGATCCTTACCAAATTCGCTCGACGTTTCTGAAAAATGTTCATTTTCGAAATAATGGCTTTCAGCGTCAATATCATCTGCAATCTGTTTAGTGTGATAGGAATACATAGACTGCGGATCAAAGTTTTTTATTGCAGTATTGACGCGCTCTTGCAGCATAGGATCGGCAATTTGAGCCGAAGCCGCATGGGCCTGGTCGACCGTCGTATTGTCAAACACCAGATCGTTGATCGTCTCGATCGCCAGGCGTTGATCGGCGGCGTAGAGAAGATTTTTTTGGGTCGCCGGATCGGCTATCTGATCTGCTGCCTTGTTCAATTTTTCTCGGCTGTCCGGCGTGTCTATGGCCGCACGGTAGCTTACGAGCGCTTTTTGGGCATATTTTTGGTCAACGGCGGCAATGGCATGGGCCTTTATCTGCTCATCATCTGCCGGCGCGGCAGTTTTGGCAATCAAATCTTTGGCAGCCTGAAGCTTAGGTTCTGTAGTTGACATCGCATTATCGGAAATGATGTCGGCGAGGTCGAAAGTATACATGGTAGTGTCGACAATTTTGCGCAGGGGAATATCGGTAATACTGGCCGACGGTATACGCTTGTCGGGGTCTAGAAAAGGATTGTCGACAATTTTTAAAGCGCGTTTCTGGTCTACGGCCTTGCGCATAACTGGCCCTAGCTGGGGAAAGCCATCCGTAACGTGCGGAATTCGCTCTGCGGCTTTATTAATATCTTCAGCGACATTACTTAATATAAGATCGTGTCTAAAAGCGTACATTTCGGCAGAGCGCTCTTCCATGCGGCTTCGAGTGGGATCTTTTGGCAGTACGGTTCCATCAGGGAGCAAAGAAATGCCGTAAATAGCCCCCGCTGCTAATCCAACGCCCACTACACCGGCAATCACCTTTTGCCCGGTTGTATGTTCCTTGGCATACGGATCTTGGCCGTACTCATGTGAATAGTGGCTTTCGTTGCCACCATATAGAGACCCGCTCATGCGATCACCACCACTAGGCTTCTCATAATGCTCGTACATAAGCTATATAGTATACCATAAAAGGGGCAATATATACTTGCCTTGGTATATTTTTTACGATTACCAGCTTTTTATATCAGGACTCTGGCCGCCAAACTTTATGTGCGCCTGAAAGGCCCGGGCCCTCTGGATGAACTCCGTGCTGTCATGCAGCACGAACGCGGACTGCCATGGCAGTATTACCGCAGCCCATTATCTAGGAATTGTCATTTGCCCTCTTTTAATGATACCAAACGGGAGCGTAAAGCGATGGTAAGTGCAACTCATCTTTTGGCGGACCTTCTGGCTTGGACCGTTGTAGGCGCAGACATTGCTTTACTAGTACAGAAGAAATCTCACCGTAAAGTTCGGTAGTCATCTGCTACGAATGTGAGGCTGAATCTGCACGGCAGAGACTAGACCATTAAATTTTGATAGCGTTCTTTGAGTCTATTGAGTAGCGAGTCATCTATTGTGTTTTCTCTCGTATCGCTCGATTGGGTTATTGTTTTGCCTCTGTATCTTCTCGTTGTCACAGATTTTTTTCTACCGGTATAGTATAATTGAGCGATCTCGTCCTGGGTTACGGGGACGGCACCAGCAAGTCGCGTCAACCAACCACTGACGAGCAACGGATCATCGGTACGGAAGTGTTCATAGAGTGACTCACCCGTGCTGTCGTGCAAATACCTACTCTGTGCCTTCCTGACATCTCTACTATAGGACAGGCCCTTGCCCACTAATCTTCTGCTACGCCCTGCGTTCTCTATGGGCTCGTACCGATCTATGACAGAATATGAGTAATGGAAGTCGGGCTTTCCTGGGGCCTCCTGAGTTATAAGCTTAATATAGGTTAGTGTTCCGCTCCTGTAATCATAGACAGCCGCCTTCTCAAAACTAACAAAACAGCTAGGAAGGTCACCGAAGGGCTCGCGCGTTGTAGCCATATACTGATCAACACCTTGTACGCGAAGCCGCGTAAAGATACTTTCCACTGCATATTCCAAGTCTTGCAGATTTGCGTTAAGTTGTTCAATAACGGGGTGGACAGGCTCCGATAATTCCATATTACCTCTTGGGGTCGTAAGGAGCGCCTCTTGTACGTTATTGGGCGTACCGGTCGTGCCATTTAAAAATGCTTGTCTAGCTTCTTCACCCTTGCGCTCAGCAAGAATGCCCAAGCGAAACACCTGATCTGGCGTTAAGCTGCGGCTGCGTGTAATAAGCTCCTCGTGAAAAGGCTTTTCGGCATCGGCCATCTCCCAGGCCATCTCATCAGAGCCCACGAGTAGTCGCTCGTCAACTTCACGCCGGATCGTGCCAAGCTTGGCTGCGGCAGCATCGGTTAGGTGTTGCTCGGGGTTCATTATCTCTTACCTCGCGGCTCTACAATAAACAAACTTTACTTCGTAAGTCCAGTATTATCTAAATATATTAACATATTTATTATCAATCTGCAACACACTTGCCCCGAAAATTCTTACTATTTTAAGTAGTCCTGCCAAGACGGTGCACCCGATAGATATCCGTGTCTGGAATTCCCGTTAAGTTCCTGTGATAGTCCACGATCGTGCTCATTCTAACGATAGCGATAGGGGCAAGCCAACCAGATACCTCTAGTACTTCACCACTTTGAGGTCCGATCCCTACCACGCTATGCCAAGCCTCTCCAGCAGACATCACTACGCCAGGGCTCCCGGGACCGCCAACTTTAAAACTGGTTGTTGGACTCCCGATCAGGCCTATTTCACCCGGCAGCAAAGAAAGCGTCTTGTTACCGCGCTCTATTCTACCGGCTGGCGTATTGCGGAGCCCGGCATAGCCATGTAGGCGATTTGCAAATCCGTGGCAGTTTATGACCGGTCGTTGCTCGATAATATCCATAACCTTTACCCCCAGGGCATACGGAAGATACAGCTCCTTTGGTCTTGTAGCTTCTGTTGCGGGCCTTTCCGCGTGATCGGGGTCATCGTGGGCCAATGCAACAACCCTATCAAGCGAATATGATAATGACTCACCCGTCAGAGCGTCATAACCATGCGCATATGTGCCGAACTCCGTATAGGCAGTAAACTTTACAGATGGGGCCATGCCAACAGGTCTATTCATAAATATACTATAACATATTTCAGACAATTACACACTGACGTTACCGTCTGTTATGATTTGGTAGCGTCAAGCGTATAATTGCCTAAAAGGGTTACAGGGTAAATGGCTGTTTTCGGGGTCCTGCGCTGCTTGGTTACAAAATGTTGTTTTACCTACGCCAGGCTTTACCGCCAGCTATAAAGCCGAATAACAGATACAAAAATGCCTCAAATTTTGATGCATTTGTCTTGTTCTCGAACCCGTTGGCGATAGACTTGCAATAGTGGACTCGTGTGTTATAGTAGTTTGTTTTGAACTCAAACACGCCTAAACGACACGGACAGCAGATATGTACGAATCACTTCTAGATCCACCACCACCAATTCCACGAGAGTATACTCAAAAAGCCTATTTTATGAATCGGCTTTTTGACAGCGGTGATCTTCCGGCCGATCCCGAATGGGCCAACCGCTTGACCAATCCACGATTGATAATGCGCAATCATTCCGATCAATATCCGGATGATTCTGAATTCCGGCAAACATTGGCCGATCACCTTAAGCCAAAGCAGGCTGATCCATTTACGGTTGCCGATACGGCTGCTCATCTGGCGGATCTTGTTTTTGAAGATTTGGAAAAACCCGATATGCTTGACCTGGCACTAACGGTGCGTGCGTACAGCATTTTGTCGTTCGAAACAACTTATATGGTTGCTGCCGATGATCAGGAGCGCCAGCGGCGGGCGGGAGTCTTGCGCCGCGCCTTTTTCGACGAAGCCATCAGTCGCACCGATGACTTAAAAGGCGAAGCAATCGTTAGCTTACCGTCACTCTACGAACGCGTATTCAAGAAGCGGGAATCGGCTGACCTGCAACAATTACTTGTTGCCCCCTTTGTTGAAGCTCAGCTAAAAATTCGTGACCACCTTACTCTGAGCGAAATGTTAATTGAGGGCGATTTCTTCGGTCCAGATATCCCGATGCAGAGAAGAATTGAGCAGAACCCGTATAACCTCCCCTATGCACCCGAAGAACGGACAGCTCTTAATAAAGAAGCGGCAGAAACCATTGAGAGGCTTCACCTACTTAAAGCGTACCGTGTGGCGCCAATGATCGTCCCGGCTGCTACTACTCGGTTACCATGGGACATCCTTATGATGCCTCCACTTGATCGGAATCTTGCGGCTTACGATGAAGGTAGCCTAGCCGATTTTTATTTTACAGCGCCGCGCTCAGAACATGCCGAAGCTACCTTTAACCTTACCCCGATTGATAGCAACGGACAATTTATGCGCTTAGATCTAGGGGACGAAATGCCGTACACGCGCTTTCGCTTGCATGACAACGGTCAGATTTCATTCGGTAGGTTACATATTAACGTCCCAGCTGACTTTACAGAGCAATTATTCGCAAATAATTATTGTTACGACGCTTTTGTTCGGTTACGCGGCTTACTTATTGCTCTGGCATTTGACGCTTTGGCTCCTGCTGAAGTCATAGAAAAAAATATAGGCGGCAGCGTTGCTTCGCGTCTGCAACGGGCTATGGCGCAATCACCAGGCCAGGATCCATTTCTCAAGATGCTTTTACCGCGCAGCCGTGAACTCCGCCGCCAAGGAGTGACGCCGGACAATCGCCAACCGCGTGACTGGGAATTGCCTCGCAAAGAAGTGGATGGCTACACACGTAAATTGCCCGAAGGTGCTCTTGCCCGGCCTGAGGCGGAGGAAGAAGCTCGTGAGTTCTTTGAAAGTATTAGAGTCAATTTTGACGGACTACTCCCGGGCATGAACTTTGTTAAAGGATATGCTCGCGGTACTGGTCCAGAAAAGACTACGTTCCGCCGTGCCATTTTTAACGATAACGCCAGAACTGGCCGCTTTCTAGGCAATCTCGGATTAAGGTAATGACGGTGCATTAAGCTAAGTCTTGGCTTATCGGCCAAGTGATCCGGCAGACTTTTTATACGAAGATACAGGCTTTGTTATGTTAGTGCATGCCGGAGTTGTAGGGAAAAAAGTCAGTCCCATTTACAAAGCCGTCACCATCATCGTCGGCATGGTTACTGAGGTATGGTACGCTGTCATAGATGTCGGGTACACCGTCATTGTCGCTATCCCTATTGGCCCTGTCCTTACGGAGCTCTTTTGCTACATCGTCGTTTGCGGCTGCTTTTCGGTTGTTGTCTGCAACCACCCGCTGATTAACGGTTGCTTGCGTTTTAGCCTGTAGCTGTGCCGCTGTAGGGATGTGCTTAACAGTAACCTTGGGGTTAAGCGGAGCGATGTCGATCCAGTTGGGATATCCATCATGATCCGAGTCTCCGAGATCATCCCCTGCGAACGTATCTATAACGTCCGGAATGTGGTCGCCATCGCTGTCATAGGTCAGGTCGTTAGTGCCATGATGCTTGTCGAAATAATCGAGCACGCTGTCGCAATCACTGTCGCCAAGTATGTCTAGGACGTCACAGTCGGTCACGTGATGGCTTGGAGGCGGCGCCTCTTGTGTTGTTCCTGGTGAATTTTGAGATGTTTCAGGGTCCCCACAGCCCATGAGAAGGGTACTGCCCAGTGCGCCTGCGACTGCGAGTAAGGCTATTCTTTTCGGAAATTGTTCCATTTCTATAATATTAGCATAGCTTAGCTCTTCGTGTAGGCGGCATTTATTCCTATTATAATGATGAATGTTGCCGTGAGCGCCAATTGTAGCCTCTGGATGGTGCCCGCATAGACAGTGTTAAGCATAAGAACTGAAAATAGCGTCAGTAACAGCAGGACCCCGAAAAGGATATTGACTACTGTGCGCATTCTTCGCTGTACAAGCGTGTATGCTAGTGCCGCACCGCAAAAACCGGCAACGCTTACTGTACTAAAGAAGCTGTGTACGAATGCCAGGCCAACCGAAACGTGATAGAAGATAATCGTACCGTTTATGGGGGCTAGTGCTGCGACAATGTTACCGAAACCGCCCATAGCAAAAAGACTGTACTGCCATCTTTGAATTGTTGTGCCTGCACGCTCTAGGCCGCTATAGGCCAAAAAACTAATTAGTACGCCACATACGATATCAAAACCGTTAAAGACCCAGTTGTAGGGAGCGCCTCCGGCTCCTAGTTCGCTGGCTAACCGCATAGTACTGACGCCCAGGGGCTGCGCGAGCAAGAACGATGCGTAACAAAGCCCTGTAGCTAAACTTATACCGACGAGCGTCCTGTTGCGCGCATCGTTTCTGACGGGAATAGCAACGGCTCTATTGAGGCTCTTGGAAATACGAACTAAATTAGTGCTCGCTCCTTTATAAAGGATGTAGCGGGGCTGCCAGTCGGGCTTAAATTTATTTTTGAATTGTTCTAAGCCAGAAAAAGAATAGTACCGTGAACCAATGGCTTTGAAGGTTGCAAGTATGCGTTCGGCGATCGTTGGGTCGGTTAATTCCGTAATGCCGGATAGCGGCGAAAGCCCAAGATTAAAGTTAGTAACGTTTTTGGCGTGTAGATGTTCAATAAGTCTCTTGAGCAGATAGTGCATGCCTATGCTTGGCATGTTCTCGGTATGGCGCATATGATCTATCGATCGTTGGCGTGCTAGGTAGCTGGGTATTATATTTGTGTATGCGACGATGCCGTCTCTGCTTTTTAGGACCGCCACTTCGGAGTTGCTGATGTAGTTTGAGTCAAAATAACCCATTATAAAGGTATATTCTCGCCTACCCGGTATGGCCAGCCAACTTTCGGATACCGCTCTAAGCTGCGCTATTTGCAACGCGCTCAAAGGAGGGTCCCAGAATTCAACCGTAAGCCCCTCGCGCTTGGCTTTGTTTTCAATATAACGGAAATGTTTCCCCCGCACCGTTTTTTCTGTGAATGACGGTATGTCGATCATGGCTTCATTACCGATAAACAGTGCTTTGAATCCTAACGCTGAAATGAGATCTTTCATTTCCGTACCCGTATGAATAAAGGCCGGCAACCAGCCGTTTTGTTCGCTAAAAACCCCAAATGCTTTAAGAAGTTCGGAGAATTCTTTTTTGTCGCCGCGCGGCCCGTCTAATGCAAATGCAACACCGGACTGTACTTTATAAGCAATGACTGCCGTCCTGTCTTGATTAAAGAAATAATGCTTATCCCGCGGCCAAAGCAAAAAGAAATCTTCTACCGATACACTATTTTGCGTAATAAGCAATTCCGCAGTTTTTTGCTGGGTATTATCAGAAAAAAACTTAAAGTGAATTGGCCGAAATAAATTTGAAACAACGAGGAGGAGGCCCGCGATACTTATGAAATCAAGCGACAGAACAAACATGTGTCCCTGTCTTGTCAGTGGCGCTACGATTGCATTATCAAATAATACGAGCTGTAGGAGCGCATATTTGACCGACTGCCACACCGAAAGATCAATGCCAAATGCCCGGCTTTCGATAGTGTAAAAGCCGATCGCGCCATATAAGATAGAACATCCAAAAACTACCAAGGACGCAACGAGTGCGCGTCCTATATTCAGGTTATTGCTTTTGACAGTAAAAGCTTTTGCATAGCCTGTAAGCAACAGAAGGCATGCTCCATACATCGACAGTTTCCATAGGTGATGCCCGTGTAAAATACCAGACACAAATAGCCCCGCTACAATCAGAAGTACTATCCGATGAGCTAGTTTTTTGCGGCGAAAAAGCTGTAGCGAAAAATAAAAAGCCAAAAAGCCCAGAACCAGGCTACTGACATGAAGCGTAAAAAAATCAGATCCCCGGAGATGCAGTAGATGATGTGGGTGTGGTAGCAAGATAATAATGCTGCTTACCAATACAAAGACAGCGCACCATATGTGCGCGAATTTCGACATGAACATGTCTCTTGGGGCGGACCGGAAAAACTTGCTTACTTTCATTACTGCGGGTGCCACCCTCTTAATTGTACTCCTCGAACTGACGTTTGACTGCAAACCTATAGCGAGGCTCAGGAGTGCTCACTTAGACCACGCAGCCAAGTCGTTACCGGACGGATCTTTAAAATGAAACCTCAGCATAGCCATCACCCCAATCTTGAAAATTCCTGTCAAAAATTTGAGTAAAGAACTTTTTACTTGCTTTGAATTCTTCTATGGAACCCGCCGGGAATTCAATGAGATCAATGTGGTTATATTGTGTCATGGGACTATTTTAGCAAATGAGATATTACACCTCATCATGCAATTAACGGTTTTTTAATAATATAGGGTTATCCTGCTTATATAGAGCGTTCTTTTCAAAAGATAAAAGCAAGGGGGCAGGCGATGAAGTTCAGGTCTAGATTTCTATCAATAGCTTTAGTATTAGGTGCTATTTTCTCTTACTCCTTGGCAACAGCCGCACCGGCATTTGCTTTGATTGATAGTTTAGTAACGACAGGTAGCCCCGTCAGCCCCTTTCCCCGCAATGGCCAATGGGAGCCTTCGGTGGCTATCGACCCCTTAACCCTTTAGTTCAAGTGGCGGGTGCAATTGATGATATTGATTCTGCGCCCTGCTCGGGTTCAAATTGTAACTTTCATTCCCTCGTGGGCCCTACATTTTCGTATGTTTTTGCCACAAAAGCGTCTGTACGTTGGGATTTAGCTTAAATCTTTTCATAACCCCTCGACGTAGTTCGTCCTGTGAGAATGTCCTTAAGGGGTCATCATGGACTAGGTAATCTTCAATCTGGCGATAGACACTAGCCAATGCCTGTTTGTCCCCAACCGATAATGCCTCTCCGGGCTGCCAACGTGAGGTTATCCTACGTACGGTATCTAGCGTAACGTCTATATCCTCGGGGCGCGAAGCCAAGCCAGCGGCATACAAGACAACATTTAATTCTGGCGGCGTCTGAAGATCAAGCTGTTCGCCTTTTTCGTTAAATGCATCCGTTGTATTGAATGCGTGTCCGGCAATAAGCAAGATGAAGGCTCCTGCTACAAAAGGAACAATCGTGAGGCTATAGTCGTAATACCAATCGCCGGTCGTCATCGTAAGCTGAATAATGGAGTAGTGCCAACCGGCAAATGCTATAACCGCAAGCGCGGCGCAGAGCCAACCCATTGAATGCCTATATGCTTCACCGATCTTCACCCGGATAAGAAATGCCGCCATCGCAGCAAAAGTTATAAACACTGAATTCCAAATACTCAACGCGAGGGCTAATTGAAACGACAGTTCGTTTTCTGCCACCTCAACGTGAGGCAACAGCGATGCGGCTAGCGATATTGCGATCGTAGCGGCCAGTGCAACACTTGGAGATATCCAGAAAGTTTTGATATGAAGAAGCCTAGCAAATGCACGCATACCCAGAAATATACCGATGACTCCCAATAAATAAGGTACAGCAAGTCCGCCTGAATTGATCCAAAATCCTAATTCAAAGATGCCAATAAGAGGAAGCTGTACCTGGGCCAAGCCAAATGCGCCAATGCCGAAACAAAGGAAGATATATGCCCGCTTAAGCTCGGCTTTAAATTGCCTCGTACCGTTCAAAAAGAATGGTATGGCAAGCAGGTTTAGCAACGACGCCACGATGGATGACGCGATGGTAATTTGGAATGCCAAACCTCGCTCTGCGAACAGAAGTCCGACGCCAATGCCACCAAGAATGATGCCGGCAACGCTGATACGCAATACATTGGTATATTTCATCATGTAATCACCTTCGCTATTATTTTAGGCGCTATTGCTTTTATCTTACCATTAATTCTATGCATAAAAATCTGTGAAGCTGGAACTGACCTTATGCTAATATAAGGGCATGGATGGGCAAAAAAACGCTCGGCAGTTAATCGATCATATAGCATATTTGGCCTCTTTAGTTTCGGAGCCTCAAACGGTCGATACTACGCTTGATAAGCTTCGCATTATAACGTCACGAACATCGCAGCCGACTGCCCAGGACGTACAAACGCTAAGGGCCATACGGACAGAGCTGGAAGATTATCTGACTCATAAAGAGAGATTGCGCACCTTTACCAAAGCTTCCCTGCGCGACAATATGGAGCGGCATTTTGCAGCCAAAAACCCGCTTTGGGACATACGTAAAGCCGCGCTTATACGGATAGGCGTTACTGTCATGGCTTGCGCCGCTATTACAGGCTTGCTTACTGCTTTAGGGTTCATGGAGGGGCAAGTTGTTTTGGCCTTCTTTATATGTACCCTTTTTATTGGCTTAGCCCTTTTATTCCAGTCAATCAAAAAAGACTTGGTCGCACAGCTGCACGGATCAGTTAACTACCTTATGGCGGCAACAATCGGCACGGGATTGTTCGCCATTAACTTTCCTATCATTGCAGCAAGCAGCTACCTAGAAAGTCACCCCATGTTTCAGCACGGCGGTTTTTTGGCCGCGGCCATACCCGTTTATGGTTTTTATTATCTAGCTTTCTACCTTTATGCCAAACAACTTAACGCTTCTATCCCATGGCCGCTTCGTCCAACCGGCGTTGCCATTAGCGCCATCCTGATTGCTGCCGCCCTAGCCTTACTCCCCCATCCCATTCCTGTTTCGCATGAGATATTTTTTGATTTGGCGGTCGTTGGGTTTGGGGTGAGTGTTTACTTTTCCGCGGTGTCGGCCATTCTTGGCTTTAAGAGTGTCGCTAAGACGACCGGAGTCTATAGCAAAAGCATTCTATTCCTCGCTATTTCGATGGTGCTGCAGACCATTGGCAACGGCAACTTCCTTGTATTTGTCACCTTCCTTTCGGGTGATTTTTCGGTCAATGAGCAAAAAGGCCAAATTTTGACTGGCTTTTTAATCATGATGGCGCTCGCCTTCCAATATGTTGCAGCGTATAAATCCAAGACAGCGCTCAAGTAGTGTTATTTATTCTTATCGGATCGGCTGTCGGCAATGATCTCACGTAGGATCGCAATAATTTCGTCCAGTCGGTATTGTGCCTTTAGAATGTATTTGTGGACACCAAGCGCCAACATATTGTGAACTTTATCAGGACTTGCAGAATTACTCACTACAATAACGGGTATTTCTGCCCATTTGGGTGTAGCCTTGATAGCCTGCATAAAGGCCAAACCATTCATATCTTTGAGGTAATAGTCCAGCCATATGGCATCGGGCAAAATGTAGAGCTTTTTTACATACTCGAGCGCCATCTCTCCACTGGGACAGGGTAAAACTTTAATACCTTCGTGTTCCAATTTCTTTGTTGCGGCATCAAGGAGTAACGTTTCATCTTCGACCACCATGACCATTGTAGTTGACTTTGCCATAACGCTCCTCACTAAAATTATTTAAATCCGTCTAATGTAACTTCACCGGTCTTTGCCTTCATACCGCTAACCGGCAAGCTAAACCAAAACGTCGTACCCTCGCCTTCTGCGCTTTCAAACCAAATTTTGCCGCCCGAAGATTCAACAACTGCTTTTATCAGATACAGGCCCAAACCAGTGCCATCAGTCTCTACCTTGACCGCATTCTCGGCACGAAAGAATTTTTGAAAAACTTTGCCCTGTTCTTGCTTTGGGATACCATAGCCGTTATCGGTTACCTGCGTGACAATCTGGTCATCCTTTCTTGATACAAATACGCTTATCTCCCCGCCTTTTGGCGTATATTTGATCGCATTTGTTAAAAGATTCAAAAATACCTGACCGATCAGATGGGGATCGAGATTGATTTTTGGCAGTGCTTTGTGAACGCTGATAATAAGGGCCTGCTGCTTTTCTTCGGTCTTTGCCTTTAGGTCATTGACAATGCCATCTATTAGTTGCTTCAGGTCAATCGGATGAGGGTCAATAATAATACGTCCAGATTCAATGCGCGAGATATTAAGAAGTGAGGATACTAGTTCAATCATACGCTCGCTTGAATCGTAAATATTTTGGGCAAATTCTTGCTGCTCTTTTTTTAGCTTGCCGCCGTCACCGGCAAGTAGCATCTCCGTATACCATTTGATCGCCGAAAGCGGGGTGCGCAATTGATGCGACGCCAAAGAAATAAATTCAGTCTTCATGCGGTCTACCTCGCGCTCATGCGTGACATCACGCAAAATAACTATAGCTCCTGAGGTCTTGCTATCTATCACTATAGGGCTGGCATTAATATGGACCATCAGGGGTTTTTGTCCTTCAGTTGGAAAACTAAAAACATTGCTCTGAATTTTCACGTCGTGCAAGGCCTGCATTTCTGGCCGCTCATGCGGCGTGAGCAGTTTTTTACCCTCGGCGTCCTGTAATGCGAATGTCTTGTACACAAGCTGCCCCATGACTTTTTTATCTTCAAGGTTGAGTAAATCGATCGCGTTGCTATTAATAAGGCTGATGCACCCCTTTCCATCCAAGGCGATCATGCCCTCACCCATACTCTCCAGGAGAATCTCGTCCCGCTGCTTTTCCAAGGCAATTCGCTGGTACGAAGCCCGCAACCGGTCAGACATCTGATTGAACGCAGCGGCGAGTTGCCCTACCTCATCGGTACCCATCACCTCGATTTTGCGCGACAGATCACCATTTGCAAATCTACCAGCTTCATCTCTAAGCTTACGGAGTTGCCTCCTGACCACCGAGACTAATATCGTCCCGCTTACGGCAATAAAAAGTAACACGGCCACCATACTCCAAGCTATCAGCTCATAGATATTCTTGCTAGCCTGCACATCGCCAGAATACAGAATCTTATAGAGGAAAAAGCTCAAAAGCACCGCAGTTAGCGTTATAATCACAAACAAAACAATGAGCGACTTATGCGGTGATGAACTTTTATGCATTACTCATCGCCTACATGACTTATATAACGAACGGTGTGTTTTATTTTTACCATAAGCATCATTTTTATTGTCGCGTTTGAGCGCAAAAATGTAAAGCCCGACCTACCACGCAGCTATTCACGACCGAGCAAGTCATTAATGGCACCAATGACCTCATCAGGCTTCTCCTCGGCCAAAAGATGTCCGGCATCTATCGGTTTGCCCGTAGCACTGGGGGCCCAAAACTGCCATGTTTTTAGCGGATCAAAAGGAAGCTCTATACCTTTAGGGTCTTGCCATAAAATAGTCACAGGGACATCTATTTTCTTACCGGCATCCCTATCTTCGGCATCATGAGCACCATCCACAAAAGCACCGGCGCGGTAATCTTCACATATAGCGTGAATACTTTCGGGGCTAGAAAAAGCCTTTAGATATTCTTCACGAATATCCGCAGATAATGCCTCGGGGTGCTTGCACCAGCCATTTAATGTGTAATCGAGAAATGTTTTGGGGCTTGCCAGCAACATCTTTTCCGGAAAATCGCTCGGTTGAGCCAGGAAAAATTGATGATACCCGAACACTCCAAAGATTCCGTGCAAACTTTCCCACATATTTACGGTTGGAATAACGTCAAGAATAAGTAGATGCGTAATGGCCTCAGGGTAGTCGAGTGTCAAGCGGAAGCCAACCAGCCCTCCACGATCATGCCCGGCTATGGCAAACTTCTCATGGCCTAGGCGTTTCATGAGCTCATGAATATCTTTTGCCATAGTGCGCTTTGCATAATTTATATGCTGCTCATCTCCGCGCGGTTTGTCACTTCGTCCATAGCCACGCAAATCAGGGCACACCAGCGTGTACTTTTTGAGTAACTCCGGTATGACGTACCGCCACGCCAAATGGGTTTCTGGAAACCCATGGAGTAGTACAATCGGTGCGCCCTTACCGCCAATTGCAACGTTTAGTTTTACCCCGTTTACTTCGATGAATTCATATGATAATTCTTCAATTTTCATAGATACCTCCGTATCCATCATATAACCAAATTACTTGTCGTCCGACCAAGGCCTGAACGACAAGTAATTTTCTTGGCCTACTTTTCTTGTAGTTTCGCTACGAAGGCGTTTAAGTCATCGGCCCAAATCTGAGGCTCTTCCCAGACCGTAAAGTGCGCACCCTTCTCCAGATCAGAAAAATGAATCAGGTTTGTCTTGCGCTCCGCCCATTCACGTGGCAATGGCGCATCGCCGGGACAATGGGCAACACCCGCCGGTACCTTGCTCTTTTCGAGAATTGGCTGGGCTGACATTGCCGCCACGCGCGTTTCGTAAGAAATTCGCATTGATGAGCCGATGGTTTCCGTTACCCAGTAGATCATGATGTTTGTCAGTAACTCATCTTGGCCAAAACGTTCATCGAGCGATTCGCCCGTAGAAAGAGAGCTCATCATACTTATAATCCAAGCCGCCAGACCAACGGGCGAATCATTAAACGCATAGGCGGCACTCTGTGGCTTGGTGGCGTTAAGCATACTGAACGCCCCCTCAGTAAAGAACCAATTCTGAATAAACCCAGCAAACTCTTGCTCGGGCGGGGAGAGACTTGCAAAATCGGTTGTTTGGTCAGGATATCCAACATCAGTAAGATGCATTCCCAGAAGTAGCCCAGGCTTACGCTGTGCCAGAGACAGACTAACCAGTGAACCGCCGTCTCCGCCCGCCGATATGAATTTTTCGTAGCCTAACTCTTTTGTCATAAGCTCTGCAAAAAGATCTGAGATTTTGTCGATGGGCAAGCTAACGCGCTTAGAAAATCCCGTACCCGGCATCGAAGGTACAACGACATGATATTTGTCTTTTAAAAGCGGCAATACTTTATGAAAGCGATAGAATGAATCCGGCCAACCATGCACGAGCAGCAGCGGAATCGCGTTAGGATTTTCGCTCGGTTGGTGTATAAAGTGAATATTTACACCCTCAATGTCGGCCGTAAATTGGGGAAGCTCGTTTATAGCGGCCTCGTGCTTTCGCCAATCGTATTTATTTAACCAGTGATCTGCTAACTTTTTCATGTAGTCAAGGCTTGTACCGTATGCCCAGCCTGCGTCTTCGGCTTCGTCGGGCCAGCGGTGATGCTCTAGCCGATATGCAAGGTCATCGAGAACCTCTTGCTTGACATTTACTTTAAAAGATTTGTGCGGCATACCTTATCCCCTTTTCTTTTATGTATCATTTTAAGGATAGTAGATAATTCATACTGCGTTTTGTAAAAAAACGACGTTTCACCGCAGCTCAAACTACTGGCTGCGCACTATGCAGTTTTTTTCAAAGCACTGTACGGCGCGGACGCGAGCTCATAAGCGGCGGATCGTGTCGAGTGCTCTGCGTGATTCAAGTGACCTTAATTTCGCTCGAACCAGATCTGCCGCTCTCTTTGTGTAATGCGAAGCAAGCGGTCCGGCCGAGCCATCACCGTTGCGAAAACGAAAGATTTGGGTGAATGATTCTCGGTCGATATCGTGTTCCCGCGAAACCTGAAGTGCTATTTTTTGTACGTCACCTTCGCTCAGGTTAGTTTGTCGGCCAGAGAATTCAGCTGCAAGACGATACACCGATACGACATCATGGTCGGGATCCCCTGTATCTAGGGGCGCGATTTTGTAGGCTTTGATCGCCGTGGCGAGTGGCACGACATCTTCTTCCGGTACCCACGGACCCTGGTTGGTTGCAATCCAGTGTTTTGTGTTAATACGATTATCACTTGCAATCCTAAAGAGAACCGTCGGCGCACATGGAGCCTCGTGCGCTGCTAGCTGCCGGTGGATATTGACGTAACCTTTGGGTATGACCAGGGGCCTAAGGGCTTGTTTTGATTTGGGCTTAATTACGACGACCGGACCCGTATAGTGATGCACCGTGCCGTAAGGATCTAGTGTGATCTTTACGGATTCTGGGTTCGGTTTGCTTTCTGGCGAGGGTTGCTGCGGCGCTTTTTTTGGCGGTTCATAAGAGAGTTCAGCTGCCGGTATAGTAGGCGGATTAAGACGTCGCTGCGCATAATACGCCACTTCATTCGGGGCGGGTATATGCTCCGGCGGAAGACAGTAGGATTGAACGGTTTGGCTGAAAGCGACCCGCTCGGCGTCGCCGGCATCGAGCGGTGACATAGCAGCATTTTCGCGTGTTACAACCGGTGCACCTTCTATCGGCGGAAGGCCATATTCGATGAGGTCCGGTATCACGGACATGGAATATATTTTGGTTGCGGCTGCACGGGCGAGTGGCAGACGGGCGTCAGCCTTGGGCAGTTTGGTTACGAGATACTGTTTTTGACGTCCAAAATATTTAGCGAGCATAGGGAGCGAGACTTCCCAAGGCAACACTCTCTCGGGTTTTAAATATTCTGCAAACGCTTCGCCCCATTCCCGCCTGACAAAGACGCCAAGTTGTTGACCGGTTGCACCCTGCATCCATTCAATAAGCGGCTTCTTATCATCATCGAGCGCCTTGAGCTTATTATGGACGCTGCTAAGCGATGATTCCGACAGCTCGGCAATCTCAGATAGGCCGATGTGTAGCCGGGGATCGGCCCGCTTGAGTGTTTCATTTATATCCCGGATGAATTGGGCGTCGGTTTCGTTTACATGGGCGCATACCCCAATCTCACCCCATACGGTATTACGGTGCTTATCGACGAGGGTAATGCCATATCTATCGGCGAACCCGTAGATATCATCGATGCCGAGTTCTTTTACGAGATCGGCAGCGGCTACATCGGTTTCGTCAGCCCGCGGAATCTTTTCAACCTCCTCGGAGATCTGTGCGATGGCGTCGATACCGTAGTATTTTGAGGAACGATGATATTTACTAATTCTGGGAAGGTGCCCGATGCCCAGCCGCTCAATAATACCGAGAATGCGGATTCGGGAAACGCCCAGCATATCGGCGATCTCATGCGCGAGGAGCTCGGTCGAACGCGCCAGCTCCGGAATCGGATGTTTCTCAAGATACTCATGAGCCTCGGGGGAATAATATCGCACGTACTGCATTTCTCCCAATTGATCCCGTTCCCACGTTCCAACGTAGCGGATCTTTGGATCAGATAATTTGGCGAGTATGTTATACAGCCACTCTTCCGGAACCCCCTCGGGCAGCGTGACATTGAGCGGCCTGTAGTCTTCTGGGGGCATTTTTGCGAGGTCGGCGGGGGCGATCGTGGCTTCACGTATCGATATATTATCAACGAGGATCGAGGCTAGGTCCGCTGGCGGCACATATCGCTGGTACGGAGCTTGCTGCTGGGGGTTAGCT
This sequence comes from uncultured Candidatus Saccharibacteria bacterium, assembly GCA_964610985.1. Lineage (GTDB taxonomy): Bacteria > Patescibacteriota > Saccharimonadia > Saccharimonadales > UBA4665 > JARIHD01. The sequence goes on from CAZSZJ010000001.1 coordinate 19,865, forward strand.
GGCCGATTTTCTTTTACGGCGAGCTTTCCGAGACTTTGGGGTGAGGAGGGGTTTATTTGTGCTGTTTGTTCGCCTGTATTTTCTTCATGGCCGTGCCGTAGACCGACATACTGCCCAGCAACAATAAGCTTGTCGGGTACATCAAGTGAATGATAGATTGAAGCTAATGACCTGCCCCGCCGCAATTCAGATGGAATTATTTCGACAGCAATAGCCAATTGCCCGCTTTTTCGGAGAACACGCCCCAGCCATTGGTCGACAATCCATATCGAACCTTGCGGTCCGATAATTATGAGCGCATCGAGATCAACAATATTGAGTCCTTCATTACCCGTAGAAACAGAGGTAATGAGTAGGCGTTTACCTTCACGGACACGCTGGATATTTGCCCCCGTCTGCAGCGTAATGTCAGACCCGATGGCGCAGGCAATTTCGCCATCCTCTATTTTGTCAAAGCGCGGATGTGGGGTAATCTGTCCCTGTCTGTACAATGCGTTGACCGCATCAGCAATCTCCCGTGCTTGTTTTAGGTTTTCGCCTGGCTGGCAAACGACAAGCGTTTTCCTGCCGCTTCGCAAAAAGTCCGCAGCCTGGCTAATGGCGATATTCTTGGCAGAGTCGGTTTCTGGACCAGCTTTGTAGGTAAACAACTGGACAGGACTTAAAATACCGTTCTCGATAAACTCGCGCATCGATCCGAACTGTGAATGCGGAAAGCGATGTCGCAAATCTCGGCGGCCATAAGAAATCGCCGGCGTAGCTGTGAACATATATAAACTAGACCCAAAACGGCTGACGTGATTCTGCATGGACGGTGCCAACGCCGTGCGGTGAGCCTCATCAAGTACGTGGCGCACGGTCGTATCGATACGCACAGCCCCCGCCTGGACGGCTGATTCGTACGACTCTGGGGTAGTGAGCAGTAGGTCATATTCATCGTGGCCATCGCGGCGGTTCATACAATAAGCCCCGATTCGTATTGAGCGCCCGCCGGCACTCGAAAAACGCTGCAAGTCGCCTTCCGGATCTAAAAGCTGCTGCAATAAGACCTGGCTATGCACCAGACCCACCCCTGTCCGACGCTCAGGGATTACATCGCTAATCGGCAAACCGATCCCTGCGTAATTAATGACAAGCGCCTCCACCAGCGTCTTGCCCGCGGCAGGCGGCGCGACCGTCAACAGCCCGTCCCGGTAAGGGCTCGCCTCTTTTTTGGAGTGATGAGGTGCTTCCTGGGAATGACTGACAATCCGCCCCATTACCTTCGCCTGAAACGAACCAACGGGCGTATCGATGCCATGCACTTCTTGCATCATAGCAGGCGGCCGATGCCAGTTAAGCAGCGTGTCATGAGCCGAACGCAGGCCGGCAGCCAGCAGTCGTGTTTCAGGTAATTGCCGTATCTCGACTATCTGCTCGGTGGTCGCCTCGGCAAGATTGTTTCCGGTAATTCCAAATCGTTCCTGAAACGCAGCGGCAAGCGATTGATAGGTAAAACCCCGTATATCTTCTTCAGTGACAAATAAACCATCGACCCCTTCAGGCCGGAGCGGGACGCCGAGAGTCTCTTCAACAATGGCCGCACCCGGGGGCAGCTCAAGGCTAATGGGATCTTGGGGTATTTCGCCTATAACGGGATCTCCTACGGTTTACAACACTACAAGGTATGTGCTAAGTGTCATTTTATATGTAGTTACCGGGGAAAATCGGCGCTGTGTACCTTGCCGTCTGTACTAGTGTGAGCCCAAATCGATTATCTTTAGACCAGCGATACTATTTGCAGTATTGGCCGCAAGATACGATTTCCCGTCCCTGGAAATGCCGAGATTACCTTCGTATGTATGAGAAAGATTATACCAAATGCCGATTCTCTCAGCCATGGTATCATGTCCAGCCACCGCGTTACTCCGAAAATGTCGTTTAAGATTCTATGGCAGGCTTTTTGATTTGCTTAACGAATAAGCTCAAAACCAGGGCCACCAAAACAAAGACCAGCGCAATCATGAACGCCCTGTTATAGCCGTGGACCAATGCCGCCATCGGCTGGAGGTTAGTTGCGGCAGCGGCAGTAGAGGCAGCAATGCCCGATATCACCGCCAAACCAAGTGCGCCGCCCATTTGTTGCGCTGTACTAATCAGACCTGAGGCCAGTCCCGCTTCCCGTAACGGCACACCAGATGTGGCCGCCGTAAATAGCGGCGTAAACACCATTCCAACGCCGAGCGGCATCATAATAACCGTGAACAGCAGGTCGGCGACATACGATCCATCCACCGGCAAACGAATCATCCAAGCGACCGCCGCCCCCGTAATCACAAGACCGGCAACCAAAAATGGCTTGAACCCGTACTTCGCTATAAGCTTCGGCATTCTGTTTGACAAAATACCCACTATTATCGGAAATGGCAGAAACGCCAGGCCAATCTGTAACGGACTAAACTGCAGAACAATCTGCATATAGAGCGACATCAGAAAGAACATGCCCATCATTCCTGCTGCAACTGGTGCCAAAATCAAATTTGCAACGGTCACATTACGTATTTTAAAGATAGAAAGCGGTACCAAGGGATGCTTACTGCGTGATTCATTGGCAACAAACGCCACAAGCAAGACTGCTGCAAGACCAAATAGCCAGAGCGTTGCAGCGTTCGTCCAACCGTCCTTGATCGCCAACTCTGCGGCGTATACAATGCCGATCAAACCACCGGTAACCAGTAGAGCGCCCGGCAGGTCCAAATGCTTGTGGGATCGCTCTTCATTAGCATGCTTGGGTATAAGTTTGGATATGCCGAATGCTACCGTGATACCAATAGGAACATTAATAAAGAAGTTCCAGCGCCAGTCAAGGTACTGTGTCAAAATGCCACCGAGCAGCAAGCCCACTGCGCCACCACCCGCGGCCACAATCGTCCACAAACTGAGCGCCTTCGTACGCTCCTCGTCCTGAAAAGTGGTAAGAACCATAGAAAACGCCGCTGGCGACATAAGGGCCGCCGATAGTCCCTGTACGACCCGAAAAGCTATAATCTGAAACTCATTCTGGGAAAAACCAATCAACAGCGAGGCAAAAGTAAATCCAATCATGCCTATAAGCAACACTCGTCGGCGACCAAAAAGGTCAGCCGCACGCCCGCCGAGCAGCAAAAAACCGCCAAAGGCCAGTGCGTAGGCAGTGACCACCCACTGCAAAGAACTGTCGCTAAAATGCAGCGCTTCTTTAATGATAGGCAGCGCGACATTGGCAACGACAGTGTCCAACACCACCATAAACTGCGCTACGGCCATTAGTCCAAAGATTAGCCAGCGTGACCTCTCCTTCATATATTCTCCTTTTGTTTTACTGGAAGCAATGCGATTCATTGTATTTGTAAAAGGTTGAGATTGTCAACTATTTTGTTTGTCAAATGATTTGCGATATAATGAAATTATGGAAAACCACTTTGAACAAAATCCTGCATGGCTATTAATCCGCCATTCCATTCCCGCAAAGCTTGCTTTCGCAAAGACGGCCGAGCAATTTGGCCTGACTTATATGCAATTACTTACACTCTGTTTGGTCGCTTCGTGCAAAGAGGGTCCGGCCATGCAAGGAGTTACGGCAACGCTTGGATGTGACGCATCCAATGTTACAGGATTGGTTGATAAACTCGTGGCCCAAGGCTTTTTAGAGCGCAGTGAATCGCCCCACGACCGACGCACCAAAATCGTCAAACTCACCAGCAAAGGTGTACAAACGCGTTCGGATGCATTACAAAAATTCGCTCAGACAACCATCTTTAGCGAGTTGACCACCGAAGAAATCGACACACTCGCGCGTATTCTGAGCAAATTACAGCCCCGGCAGTAACTCGTACATCCTAAAGGTCTATACAGGCGTACGGTGCAGGAACTTTACCGTAGCGTCAAGCGTGGGCTGGGTGTTGTGCTCCGCAAAAATATACTTATTCTTGAAGGGCAACTTAGGGTCGTGGCGCCCCACAATTGCCGCCGCAATTTGCTTGGCCGCAGCCAGCTCAGCATCAGCATCCGGCAATTGCCAAATCTTAGTACGCAAAGTAAACGAAAAGGCCAGCACAAAAGCACCGCCTCTAGCGGTCTGTACCTCGAACTTTGCTGAGTTGCCGGCGTGAGACAGGACGGTTACTTTCATAATGAAGCCGCCTTTGCCGCCGATTCATAACAGACACAGCCGCCAAAACCCACCCGTATATCGCAGCGCAGATTAGCCGGGACATCTAGCACGTCACCAGATTGCAGCGAATACGTCTTGCCCTCAATAGTGCAGTTAAACTGACCTTCGGCGCACCAAAGTTGCATGCCTGTAGGGAATTGCCTAGGAGCAATTTCGTCACCATCCTCGGCCTTCCAACGACGCGCCACTATTTGTTTGCGCTTCAGCAGCTCCATGAGCTCTTCCTCAGCAGACTCATATACTCTGGACCAACGAGATTTGCGTATTTGCATGTATGCAGTATACACCCTGCAACCCTCTGTTCTAGCTAACGACGTTGCGGCTTACCAGGTATCATCCGACATATCCTGCGCCTGCCGGTTTATGCTTTTGTGAGATCTCATGTTAGACCGTTTGGCTTGGACTTCGTTTTTCTTACGGAGGCCTTTTAGCTCATGCTTCATTTTTATGTAATCCGCATAATGGGATGCCTGCAAAGTGCCGTCCCGAAAAGCAGCCTGGACGGCACAGCCCGATTCACTGATATGCCGGCAAGTCGTGTATTTGCACTGTTTTATAAGTGCAGCCACATCATCAAAATTATCATCCAGGTCTTCCTCTGTGCCCCACAGCTGCAACTCCCGAATACCAGGCGTGTCGATAAGCAGTCCGCCGCCGGGCAGCACAAACAGCTTGCGGTGGACAGTGGTATGCTGACCCTTATCGTCGGAGATGCGGACCGCCTTGGTGGCCTGCCTCTCCTTGTTTAACAATTTGTTGGTAAGGGTAGACTTGCCCACGCCAGACGACCCCAGCAAAATAGCGGTCTGCCCGCGCTGAATGTGCGCCAGAATCTCGGCCACACCGTCACCCTGGATGGCAGCACTAACAATAATAGGCAGATCGAGCATGCGCAAATCCTCCAGATAAGGTCTGACGTCGTCGACTTTATCGGCCTTATTGAGCACGATCACTGGAGTAATATTCCCAATGGAAAGCTGATACAAAAATCGCTTTAGCCGTTCGACACTAAAGTCATTATCCAAAGCCAGCAGTACAAAAGCGATATCTACATTGGCGGCGATAACCTGCTTTATCGTTTGCCGGCCGGCCACTTTGCGGGCGATTTCGCTACGACGAGGGACAACAGCCTCGATGACTGCATGGCCCGTGTCCGGCACACGAACCGCCACCCAATCCCCCACCTTTGGGGCATGCTCCGGGCCAGCGTAATGGGAGAGCTTGCCCGATAATTCTGCCGTTATCGGTGCAGGAGTCACGATCTTTAGAGAAGTACCAAAGTCGGCGATAACCCGGGCCGGCACAAGGCCCGCCGTATCAAGCGTTTGCCATTTCTCATAGAATTCCTTAGTCCATCCGTACTGCACCAATTGTTCCATGTATCTAGTATCGCATTAATAACGCGGAGGAGAAATGGGAATTGAGGAACTCATGATGTCGCTTACGAACTGGCCACTTTTTAGCACAACGTGCTTGCATCCTTTTTGATTTTTCAGTTGTTCTAAAATTGCCGACCAGTTATCGGTGATAACGCTTATGCTCATAAACGACTGCGGTGTGTGTCGCTGCCGATAACGCTCAATGTATTCGGCTCGGAGACCATCTTCTGGATATACGAGGATAAAGGGGGTGCCTTCTCGCTGCAATGCGTCCCTGACTTCTTGGTGTATAGACACGAACAGTAGGTCTGCCCGTCCTAGATGATCTTTAATTGCCTTAATGTAATTATCCGGAAAATCAGCACTACGAACCTTTCCGTCCTTACCATGCCCGAGCGTATAGCTATGCGAATCCAGATCGATTATTTTTAGACCAGAATCGTTATTGGCTGCAAAATACGATTTGCCCGCCCCCGGAAAAGCCAAAACTACCGTTGTTTTCATCAGTAGAATTATACCAAATTACCTCTTCGGAATCCTTTTGTTTGCTATGATAAGCGCATGATAATTCTGCATCTAACCTGCGCGAATGAAAAAGAAGCAAAAGCCATCGGCACAGCCTTGCTAGAGCAAAAACTAGTGGCTTGCGTCCGGCGATCACAAGTCAACTCAGCGTATTGGTGGAATGGAAAGATACATAACGATGACGAGATCCTGCTCATGATGGAGAGTTTAGAAGAAAAGTTTGACGCCGTTGAAGCGGTAGTTACAGAGCTTCACAGTTATGACGAATATGTCTTGACCGCCGTGCCTGTTGCTCGAACTACCACCGGCGTATTAAGGTGGCTCGACGAAACGCTGAGACACTGAGATGAGGTCATAACGGTCTATCGTTGGCTATTCGAACGCTATCAGCCCAATCATCCATACACCCTTTATCTGCTATAGTGAGGCAATATGAAAATGCCTTCGTCTCATTATTTTAAATGGATTCCTAATGCCATTACCTTTTTCCGTTTGGTGTTAGGCGCCCTTGCCTTTACTGCTGCGATACAACAAAACTGGACCACAGCCCTCTGGATACTCCTTGCCGCCCTGTCAACCGATTTCCTGGATGGCCTTGCCGCCAGAAAGCTAAATGCAACAAGTACATTTGGCGAGCAGTTTGACGCTATCACCGATTCGCTCATTGTCGTTCTAGGAGTGCTTAGCCTAGGAATTACCGGACATATTTCGTGGTGGACGGTTGCGACGGTTTTTGTGATTGGTCTTGCAATCTCGAGCGACCGATTATTCGACCAGCCCACGTGGCGGTGGCGCGCTGTGATCGCAGTTGCAAGTCTTTTTGTAGCTTGGATCGGCATTGCGTGGTTCTATGCCTCCCTCGCTTACGGCTGGTCATGGTTCTATGTACCCATTACGGTTTTTGCCCTTACAGGCTGTGGGCTTCTAAAGCGCAATCGTATTGCCGTATGGATTCGGCCCTTGCTTTAACCCTACGACTTTAGCAACGGTCAGCCTGTCGACCGATATTGAGATCTTGCAATCTGTAGTCTTTTCAGTTAAAACTACTTCATGCCGAAAAACAGAAATAGCACTGGTTCTATAGCCGAAGCAGTTTTAAACACCTCAAATCCTCATGATATAAATGGGTCGCTTACCGCGGCGCACCAAGCATTGACCGGCGAAGGCATTAGTCCGCTCCGACTTGCATTGCAAGCCGAAATGCTTTCGGCGCGATCCGTCATCGAAGGACTCTTTATGGACAATAGCAGTGACCATTCGATGTACCTAAGTGATGCGAACTTTACCGAAAGACGCATTACTTCCGCTGCGCTGCGCAACATTTTTGTGGAGCGAGAACTAAAATTTAACACCATGCTTAACAGCTGGCCCCTCTTCGATCACTTAGCGCGCCGCCATGGGCGCGGAGAGGAAGCACCCCACTCACGAGCACTATTAGTAGGATCGCTTACGTCGCTCACTTCACGAGCATTTAACGTAATGGCCAGGGATGTATTTGCCGCCGATAGTGTTTTTGTCACCGACATCCGCGGCGGCAAAGACAAAAAACGCCCCGAAAACAGCACCTTCGTCTATGGCAACGGCCTGCAGCTGCCCTTCAAGAGTGAAAGTATGAACACGGTCTGTACCAACTTTTTACTGCATATGATCGTCGATTCCAGCCAAACCGTTACCAGTGAATCATCAGAACAAGAGATAGCCAAGGGCTTACTCGGCGAAGCATATCGCGTCCTTGCACCGGGCGGTCAACTATTTATGCGCGAAGTGGCACCCCGACTCAACTATGACGATAGAGAGTGCCGGACAAAATACAATCGGAAACGTATGCAAGCATTCATGGGCGAGATGCGGACGAACCTTACTGAAGTCGGATTTAGCGAAGTAGTCATCGAGGCAAGCTGGGAAAAAACGGGCGTCAAATATTTATTTGACGAAAGCCGAGAACTCGAGAAGCACACAACCATAGCCACACCCACTAGTATTGGTGTTTATGCGTACAAGGCCGAATAGCTCGTCTATGCCAACGGTAACTAGTACGGATTTTATAAATATGGTATAGTTAATACCCCATGGCCGAAGTACCGCTCGTCTGCCTGATAGATGACATCAAACCCAATGATCTGTTTACCTCCGGGCCGCTTACCTATGACAATCTCGCCCCGGCGGCGCTCAGATACGAACAAGCTGATGGCGCCCTCACCAGTAGCCTCTGGACTCCAGGTCAAACCATAATTCAGCAGGAGCAAGCAGCAAGAAACGCCGCAAGCGCATATCTTGTCCGCACCGCCCATCAGGGAACCACCGCCAGGACTGCTGCCCAGCGCGACCTCTGGGACAAGCGATACACCCAGGCTTCGATTGAGTTTTATGGCCAGCCCGACCCAGCAGAAGCCCGACGACTCATCCACGACAAACAGCGAAGACTTCTAGATCTGCGATCCCACCCCAAAGCCGACCAACACCAGGTCGGTTTTTTGCTTAATTTTTATGCATCGGTTGTCGGCGAACCCGATCCCGACAGCACTGCCCCCAGCATCGACACTAAATATTGGCCCGAGATTGCCCAGTTCATGGACCAACACTACGCAGAAATATTTAAACTATTAGAAGATACGGCCGTCGGCAAAGACATACTGACCACCGAAGAATACGCTCCCGTCTTTGCGGACGCCGTACAATGGCTTGCCGAAAACCGTCCCGAGTGGGCCGACTGGAAAGTGACCGAGAAACTCGGTGGTTTTGCCGTCTATCAGGAAACAAAGGAGATAATTGTTGGCGCCAACCCGGCCGGGCTTTCCAGGTTGCGCATAAAAACGCTCCTCGCCCATGAAGTCCTTACCCATGCAATGCGCAGCGCTACGGCAAGCAAATTCGGCGACCGCGATCTGGAGCTAGGCCTGCCTGGTTATGATGTATTCGAGGAAGGCATTGCCACCCTCATCGGCTGGGCTGTATCCGGAAAAGCCACTCAGGGCGCCATTGACTTTTATATCGACATCGCGCTCGCTCTGGGAAGCATCGATGGCCGGCCTCGTAGCCGAGACGAATTGTTGCGCATGAGTCGCGCCAGAGCGATCATCAACGCACAGACCGAAGAAAACGGGGCAATCCTAAATGACGACGAGCTGCGCAGAGTCTACCTGCGGGCAAACCAAATAATAAATCGGATTTTTAGAGGCGGCCTGCTAACCAAAGAGGTTATCTATCACCACGGCTACAATAAAGCCGATTCATACATTAAAAAGCAGCGTGCTCGTGGCTTAAGCATAGGACACATTCTGAGCTACCTTATGCTCGGCGGTTTTGACCCGAGCATCGACATTCACCAAGACCACGTCCTAGAACGGACCGGCCAAAGACTAAGCTAATACCGCTGGAATATCGGGCAATGGATTGCCATTTTCATCCCAGAGAGGACGCATCATCCCATAAACGTCATAGATGGCACCGAAGCCAAAAGCTTTCGAGAGTTCAGGACCTGCCGTTGCCAGTTCTTTCCGGGGCTTTTCCCAATCAAACAATTCTTCGACAAAAGGCGCCCCTTCATCTCGTGCGATCTTGAAGGCGCGGTTATAGAGCACTCGCTTAACTTCGTACTTAGCCTCGGGCGTGGCCACCGTCTCGGCTACACAAGTCCGGCCAATGATAGGGTAGTGGCTATAAACTATGTACATATTACCAAGTATTTCGTCACTATCCTCCGGCGTTGCCACGATGATAGAACGAGGCATAAACTGCAAAAGACGCACCAGCCGATTCTGGTTATCTTGTTCCTCCACATAGTAACCGCAGTGTTTTAAGTTTGCCTCTACTGCCGCTGCATCCGTGTGCGGATTGTAATTACGAGCAACAGCCCTCAGTACATCTTTCATAGTTCCCCCAACATTTGTTATCAAATAATCATACCATCTGCCGACCTTTGCGGCTGATGTTTGACTAATACAGAAGAACTGTTATAAATAACCGCATGTCGATAGACTCTTTTACCCGCCGCCCGATTCCCCAACTTGAGGACAGATACAGCGAACTCATTGATAGCAGCGTCCGTGATGTCATTCCGGAAAACACCTACGAGATACCTGATCCGACGGCTCTGCAAGGTGTCTTTGAGTACGCTCGTGATCGGACAGGCCTATATAATAAAGATGCCGCTCCCACCTCTGATGAGCTCGCCCAGTTTGCGGTCACATCTTTTTCTAGCGCGATGCAAGCGCTCGAGTACCAATCCATACTCAATATGATTTATGGGGCTTCAGGGGTCCGACTAATCTTCCAGATGGCTACCTCGAGAAAATAAATGATGACAAGGCAGCGCTCTACCTTCCGGGCCTCGAAGAAACCCAGCAAGGAACCTTTGATGCCGATTCTGGCCAGGTCAAAAACGCTGGCGAAAAATTGGGGTTGCAGCCCTTCGTATCTGCGCAACACCATTCGGCAACGTTTTCGACCATAGAAGATCCCCGCGAACTAGGCGCCCGGTATTATAGGATCGATACGCACGAATATTTACATATGCCCTTATTCAACGGTGAGGCGCGTTATCTTGGTATATCCGCCCTAATCGGCGGCAATCAAGTATCCTTGGCAGACCACTTTACGGAGTACCGAGACAGAGTATTCGGCTGGAGCCTGATGGATGTGCACACTTTGCATCCCGAAGCGTCGCTTGACCAAAGAGCCGCGAGGGTTTGGATACAGGATTTAATACAGTCTACCGCTTACGCCGAAACCGACCCCGAAGACAAAAAGCGTGCCACCCGCGAACAATACGAAAAATTTGCCAGTATAGAAAACCAGATCAACAACGACTGGCCAGCCTTTGAAGCAGCTCGTGCGACGGACCCGACAGTAGTCGCCGAACGCCAAGCAAGCGCCCGGTTGCTCCGGCAGTGGCGTGGCAATCCCGACATATCAGTCGCAATTGCGCATGACCCAGACCGTGTGTACGGAAGCTTCGCCCACCGCATCACTCTTTCCAGCACAGTCAGCATAGGCTAATTCGATTTAGCCTTGCCCCATTCGCCTTTTTCGGAGCCAAAGTTGCATTCTGAAGTCCTCTTTTGTATTCTGTTAGCTTAAATTAATACCGAAAGGCCAATATGAAAAAGACAGGATTTGCGATAGGAATCAGTGCGGCACTATTTCTACCTGGATGCGGAAGCGAAACAGCACCAACCACACCAGAATCACAGCCGAACACCGCTGCCAGTTCCACAACAGCTGCGTCATGCGGTCGTCTGGCTATACCCGAATTCAGCTTTGGAAAGCCAGATGGCATAATCGCCAAGAATACAGGCGAGTGTGCAAATGTTCGCGACGAAGACACCTACAAAGACATAGGAAATATTGCAGCGGGCGCCGATTTTAACCCAATCTGCCTAACAGGCCCCAAGCCTGCGGGTATCCGTATCGAATTCCCCGCTCAAGACAATCCAGCACGACATGGCGAAGTACTACTCGACGATGCGGTCATTGCAGGCCTTGGATCTGGCGCATTTCCTCCCGGATTAAAAGAATGCTAACAGCCTGCACCTCACAGGTTTTTGCTCTTTGTTTTACCCCATTCGCCTTTTTCGGCGATCTCAAGTTTTCCGTTGATCTTTAGCTGGACGGGCTTGCCCACAAATGCCGAATAGGCGTCAACCTGGGCCTGTATGCGTTTAATCTGGTCGTCACTCAGCGTAATGATCGGGTGTAGAACAATGTCGATCGATTTGGTTTTGATAACTCGTTTCCACAGCCCCAGCACCTGCCCATCCTCGATGATCGTGGCGTAAAACATACCATTGTAGGTAGAAATTGGCGTACGGCCATAGGTCTCAAATGATGCCGAGCGGTCTTTGTATCCAATTAGGAATTCGTCGTATCCCGGCAGCAAGAACAACCCCTGACCTTCCTGAACATTCGGGGACATCCAGTATTCAGCGCCGTCCACAGCTATAGATTTTAGCTTGTCCTGGACGGCATTCAGTCCGAACTTTGCGTCGGTCTTGCGGAGTCCGCTCCAATTGGCAAAATCGCTCAAGGTGGCCGGCCCATGGCTCATAAAAAAGCGTTCAGCCAGCACGGCAAGGGATTCTTCGCGACTCAGCTGCCTTTGATTGGTTGCCCATTCCTCAGTTAACACAAAGGTCAGATCCTTACCCTGTGGGGGTCCCGCACAAAGTACGCCGGACTGGCTGAGGTAGCCAAAAATAAAATAACTCTGCTGTTTGTCGTCAGGAATACCGCCTTCAGCCAAAAGACCAATTAGATCCTTGCGGGCAATCGCACGCTTGCCATGCAGCGCTCCTTCGATAATGCCCCGAGCATGGTCCATCAATTCCGGGGTCATGGCATGATACGCCCATGCCTTAGGAGTCAGCCGCGCCAAGATCCGCTCCGAAAACAAATTACGCATCCAGGCAATGTCCTCAGCCAAAACAATATGAACAGTACCGCGCATCAACCAGGTACGGACAATCTTGCCGTCGGCCAAGGCCTTTTCAACCTCTGAAAAATTCGCATTTTTAGTACGCAGACCGATCGCCCACAGCGAATGCGCATAGTCCTGGGACTGCACTGCGCCAAGCGAACGCACCACGTCCTCGGGCGTGTCACACAAATTACTACCGATATGTTGGCTGTCTAATCGAGCTTTTGCAATATTCATCATACTATTAGTCTAAAACACGGACATCCTATTTGTTTTGTAAAAAAGCGTCAACCCCAGAAAAATTTGCTTTATACCTCTGGGCACGCAGCCTCGGCTACTTCAATGGTCTATAATAACCTCTTATGCACCAGCTTCATCCCCATGCCAAAGCATGGCTATCACAAGAAATCGGTATCCCATTTACAGCCGACAAACACATTCACTCCCATCAGGATGAAGTTTTTCGAATCGAAACGAGTGCCGACAGATACTATCTCAAGATCTCGCCGACACTTCAGGCCGAGCACGACAATCTGCAAAAACTCCAAACTATTTTGCAGATCCCCAAAGTAGTTGGCTATCACCATACTCAGGACGGCGACTACTTACTTATTACCGAATTACCCGGCAAAAATCTGGTCGAACTCATCGGTCAGTGGCCAGACCAGCAGATCGTAGAGACCTTTGCGCGCGCCGTCAAACAGCTGCACGGCCTAGACGCCCGCAAAGTCTTTGCCGATGCAAAACCGGGCGATGTACTTCTGCACGGCGATATGGCCCTGCCAAACATTCTTGTTACAGACGAAGGGAAATTTGGCTACATCGACTTCGGTCAACTATCCTTTGGCGCTCCAGATCTCGACCTGACAGATGCCATATGGAGCCTGCAAAGGAACCTCGGCCCTGCCTATGGCCAAACGTTCTTAGAAAAATATGGATCAGTCGCCATGACTCCCAAGATCCAAAAAGCACTAGCTTTTCGCTACGACCCGTCCAAAAGTCCTAATGCTGGGTCTTAATCGTTTTTGGTCTAGTACCACAACATGCGCCGGGTAAGATTAGGCGATTCATCCAAACGAGCGCATACTAGATATAGGCAGACCACTTTAACACTAAATTCTAGTAGGGAGTAAGCGAAAAGATTGATGTTGGCCTAACAAAACCATAACCGTGGAAGGACGTCACAATGTCGCTACTCATCTCTACCAAATCAAAAGTACCATCCAAAGTTCACCATTCGGAATACATCCGGACAGAGAATAAACCCGAAGAGGAAACGGCAGCACCGAAACCGTCGGAACAGCCTGAACCCGATTCAAAATAAAACTTTGGGGACTCTGCACTGCATGTGCGGAGTCCTTTCACATCACAGGAGACATTATGTCAAAAGACAAAGGCCGCAAAGAGGTCAAAAAACCAAAGCAAGTTAAGCCCAAAAACTAACCGTCAAGCGCATAGCTTATTACATCTGTAATGCCCTGGTAGCGTTTTGACTACCAATGGAGCATTACATGAATCACTCACACCTACTTTTAGGCAAATACGCCATTCTACAGAACGATATCGCGGCACGGCGCTCAGACAATTCGACCGAGACGCAGAAGCTAGTCAGTCTGACCGAAGGCTCACACGACAACCTGTTTGCCGCCAAGACCGTGTTCCCGTTCGTTCTTTTTGCCGACACGCTTAAAATCGACCGGCAAAAACTCACGATAGTCCACAATGAGTTCTGGGGTAAATCCCAAACAGTGAGTACGGAAATTAAAAATATTATGAATATCCAGGCCGATATCGGTCCGCTCTTTGGTTCGATAACTATAACCTCTAAGCACTTCCTAAACAATACCCAGGCCATCAAGTACCTGAAACGGAAAGATGTCGCTGCCGCCCAACGTCTATTACAGGGGTTCATGATAGCCCTGCGGGCCAAGATTGATACTGACAATATAGATAAGGGTCAGTTGATCGCGCTACTCAATGACCTCGGGCAAGAGAATCGCAAGTAGGCACGGCCTAGATGCACAAATCCTATTGTGGGATTTTTAACATAAGCGTATTCTTAAGGTAAATCTAAATGTTGGGGATAATCATGCAGCAACTGCGCCTGAAAAGTTTTACAAAAAAGTCTATAACCGTCTTTGCCAGCTTGCTCGTGTCTGTAAGCGCTCTAGTAGCCGGCGTTTGGGCACATCAGGTAGCGGCCGATCCTACCCCAATCATCTCCGGAACATTGCGGTTTAATGGCAACCCTGCGCCGCTCAATTCAATCAACAACGGTGTAGATGTGGCATTTGTGGCCAGCAACGGCGTCGAACGAGGGGCGCAGACCAACGCCAGCGGCCAATATGTGCGTGATGCCAGTCAGTTTGGTGCCGGCAATTATACGGCGCAGCTGTCATACAACGCTCCATATCCGCAGCTCAACAGCGCCGCTACGGGCATGCCCAACTCATACCTGCTCACCTCAACCACGCCTGTTTTCAATTACACTGGCGACAGCATCGGCCAAGATTTTGAATTTAACACCAAGACTGTCACCGTCACCGTCAAGGACCACAATGGCGATCCCGTGGCTGGCCGAACCGTGCGCGTTACTAATGTCGGCACAAGCAGCGTTACCTCTACCACTCCGGCGCTCACCTTCTCTGCGCCACCGTCCCGTCTGGAATCGCAAGGCGTCACCAACGCGAATGGCGTTGCCACCGTTGCGGCGTTTGAAGGTCCGACCTATAGTGTGTGCGCAGCCACTGGCTTTATCTACCAAGACCAATTTTGTACTACATCCAACCTGACCCTCACCGAAAATGCCAATGTCCAGATCAATTATCCGCAGCCGCCAACGATTTCCGGGCAAGTGCGCTTTAATAATTCAGGAATAACGGCGGGCAGCGCGGCCGTAACCTTTACCGTACCGTCCGTTGGTGGTGACAACCTGATAGGGGGCGACGATACAGATACCAGCAGTAGCTATAGCTTTAACGCATCGCAGCTATTTGCACGGCAGTATGGCGCATGGATCCAGTACAATGTTTCCGACCTGCAACAAAACAGCGCCGTGACCGGCGTACCAAACACGTTCTTGCTCAAATCTAACGGCACTGTCGTTGACTACGCGTATAGCGATGTAACAAAAAACTTCTCGTTCGCGACCAGCAAATTGGCCGTTGCCGTCAAAGACGCTAACGGCAACCCTATAAATACCCATGTTTACGTGAGCAGCGTCGGTAACAATACCGTCACTACTACCGACGGCATGGCAACCTTTACGCTTCCCAATGCGCAAGGCCAATCCAGCAATCACACCAATGCCGGCGGGGTTGCCACTGTTTCGATCTTTAATGGCGTGCAGTATAACGCCTGTGCACTTATTCAAAATGTCGAATACTGTACCCCGGTTAACATAAACGGCGACTCCTCAGCCTTGATCGCTCCCGCACCAGCCGCGCCGAGCAACCTCACGGCGATTTCGCCCACCAACAAACCGATACTCAACTGGTCGGCTGCTGTTGGCGCCCAGTCGTACAAAATCTACCGCGACAACATCCTCATTGGCACAACAACCAGCACAACCTTTACCGACACGACAGCCAGCGACGGCACCCGCAATTACTTCGTAAAAGCTACGAACGCCGTAGTCGAAGGCCAGGCTTCAAACAACATCAGCGTACTCGTCGACACAGTCAAGCCAACAATGACGTTCACTAATCCCACCAATTTTTCTGGGCCCTTCGTGGTCGGCCCAAACGTTACCGTAACAGCGGTTGACGCCAATAGTGGTCTACAAATATTAGTCATCCATGTCTACACCAGCTCAAACCAGCTACTGTCCATCTGTGGGACGGCAACGCCGGCACAGCTAGCGGCAGGCACCATGAGTTGCGATCTTTCTTCTTTACCCGCAGGCACGTACTACATCAAATCCGGCACCTTCGACAACGCCAGCAATAATAGGACCATTAACTCCGGAAACTTCATCATCACCGGTTAATCCAGCCAACAGTCAGAAAATGTGTGTATGATAAGACCATGCACATAGACCCCAGACTCAACGACATCGACGACTGCCTATACCGCGTCGCGACCCGCGTATTTATTATGCAAGGCAACAAGGTACTGCTCGTTAAAGAAAAAGGCGATCCGTGGTGGGCATTGCCGGGCGGCGGTGTTGATCACGGCGAAACCGTCGAGTCGTCATTGGTCCGCGAGATTGAAGAGGAGCTTGGCGTACCTGCCCGCGCCATTTCGTCCGATTTCCAGATCGTACACTACAACATCGGCAATGTAGTAAATGCAGTGCCACGTATGAACTTGTTTTTTAAAGCATCGGTGCGCGCTGACCTGCTCAAAAATACTGACCACGTCGCCGAATGGGCCTGGTTTACCAAAGACGATTTTTTGCAAACAGACTTGCATCCTTCCTTTGATAAACAGATATTCGCTGAGGTCATCTTTGGCGTTGCTGCATAAAAATAGTACGAACCCGATGAAAGGTTCGTACTATTTTAGTTGGTTTTGCTCGTTAGTAGCTGATCGACTTGAATAGATCTACGACCGCTTGATAGTCGGGGTGTTTTTTGTAGTCGTCAAGAGTATAGTCATATTCCGTTGACTGGGTATTGCCTTTTTTGGCCAATGAAGCGCTCAGATTGATAGTTTTACCTTCTTTTTTACTGGCCGGAAACGGAATACTGCCGCTTATCTTTTGGCCGACGGTGTACGTTTGGTCCGTCAAAACCAAGCCCGCTACTTTGTTTGCTCCCATGTTGTTACTGGCGTAAGCTACCAGACTGAGTGATTTTGGAGCATTTGACGCGCTCAAGGCTATGACATCCAGGATGGTCTCACCCTTGTAAGCAGGGTCAACGTAGTTGTACGTACCTTTGGCCTGGGCACTGCTATAGAATAATTTAAACGAAGTTGCCACGTCCTTGCCGGCAGATTGCAGCCGAACATATGCGCCGTCCATGGATGCACTGGCAGGCGTGGTAATGCCGCAAGGATTATCCTTGGTAGTGGCTTCGGTGCTCCAGTCGGCCGGATACTTGAACGAAAGACCTTCACCGGTGTCTTTACAGCTCAACCAACCCGCGTAGGGATCAGCAGTCTTTTCGGTTTCTTTATTTCCATCGGTGTTGGTTTGATTGCTCGTGGTCGTCTTTTTATCTGCTGGGTTTTGGTTCTGTTTCCAGACGTACCAGCCCACAAATCCGATTACGGCCACAATTATTAGGATGAGCATTGCTTCGATGGCCCCGAAGCCTTTTTGATTTTTATTCATAATTAAAATATACATCAAAAACCATCCGGTAGAAACAACAATGATATACTGATGCCATGAAAACCGCTTTTGACGCACTCGTCGTATTGGGAGGCGGAATCAATCCGGCAGGCGAAATTCCAGACTTCGTAAAGACGAGAATTGATCTAGCGATTACTATTTCCGCAAATAAAATTCCGATCATCATGACGGGTCGCTGGAGTTTCCTCATCCCCTATATACCGCCGCGAACCGAGGCGTCAGCTATGAAAGAGTATGCGTTGCGGCATGATCCGGCTTTTGACGCCGAAAAAATCTTGCTTGAACAAGAATCATTGGACACAATTGGCAATGCATATTACACTGCCGGTCGATATCTTGCGCCGCAGGGCTGGCGGCATATTTTGATAATAACTTCTGACTTTCATATCGACCGAGCTACCTATATTTTTCAAAAAGTGCTGGGCAAAGACTATATTATTGAGGGCAAAGCCACTCCCGGCAACCTCATGCCCGACGACTTGAAAGCCAAAGCGGCCGTAGAAGCCCAAGTACTAGCATTCATCAAGCAGCATCTTGACCCTATTCGGGACGGCGACCTAGAGGCAATCCGCCGCGTCATTACGCTCTTTCCAGGCTATAGCCCCGAACCTCAATACACCCGCGCGGAGTTACTAAAAATAGTCGACACTACAGAACTGTCCGCCGATACCTACGGCATCCGACCCACATAAGCCGTTCCCAGCCTGCTTTTTCGCCTTGACGATATTTTTGTAAATTCACGCCCATTTATCATATCGGTAATATACGTAGCGACATCGATTCGTCCGTCGTTGCAAAAAGCGCGTTACGGCTGGTCCTCCAGCCAACAAGATTCCCGTAATAAGCGTATACATCGCCAGCATCGCCACCCCATACATGCACGTCACCAAGTTGTAGTTGGCGATTGCTAACAGCCCTAGCAAGCAACGCAGGCTACTGAGCGGGTATGTAATAAACGTTTCCTCGTGAGGCGCACGCAAGATCTTGCGGATTGTCGGCACAAACGCCAGCGTATCTACCGTCGTTACCAAAAATATAGACAAAAGTAATGAGTCCGACACCACCCAAAGCCCCAGAACCGCAAGCGCACTGCCTAGGCAAATCTTGTCCGCCAGAGTAATATCCGCCGTTCCCCATTTGAGCGCCAGCAAACAAATAACCACATTGATGGCGGTCGTAACCCCAGTCACCCATGCGCCCGCGCCTGCCCCTTCGGCGTGCTGACCTACAAAGACAATGCCCGTGATAAGCGCCCAAATAAGCCAACTATACAAATGCGGCTTTGTTTTCCCCTTGATAATATCATAAATATACGGCCCAAAAGCCATAATATTAAGCAGCACGGCAGCGCCGCCCAAAAGTATCTTTAACTCCATACGCCTCCCACCCAGAGATGTTTTTTTGCAAAACCAAACAGGCCCGGGCCAGAGGTCCAAGCGAGTAAAATAAAAAACACCCTGTCCGCGTGTCTTATTTTTTCGTTAACTCCCCCATCGTACGCCCCGCTTGTGCATATTTCAATCGAACATAAAATGAACCTGAGCGCTAAAAAGGAGGCGCCCCAAGTGACACCTCCTTCCAAGCTACAAACAAAAAGAGCACACTGTTTTTGCATGCTCTTTAAGTGTTATTTGACCGGTATCTTAGCGAAGGTCGCTAAAGAACTCGCGAACGTCCTTGCTCCAGACCTGAGGAACTTCGAGCGCTGCGTAGTGGCCGCCCTCTTCGTATTCGGTCCAGCGGACGATGTTGTTGCCTTCTTCACCGTACTTGCGAAGGGCAATGTCGCCTTCTTGGAAGACTGCAACGCCAGTAGGTACGCCAGAGTTCGCCTTGGGAGCCCAAGCACTTGGGTCGTGAGCGTTCTGGAAGTACAGGTCGATCGACGAACCAGCCGTGCCGGTCGTCCAGTAGACCATGAAGTTGGTCAAAAAGCGATCATGGTTGACCATTTTTGGATTTCGGCCGAAGTTGGTAAACAGTTCGCTCATCCAAGCCATCAAACCAACCGGCGAGTCGGTAATGGCATATGAAAGCGATTGAGGACGAGACGACTGAACCATGTTAAATCCAAAGTATTTGCTCATGAATTCCTGCAGCCGTCCAAGGCGTACTTTTTCGTTGTCCGTAAACTTGGCCACGTCAGCTTCATCGACTGGTCCGAAAGGCATGAAACCCATAGTTGCAGAGTTTAGGTGAACACCAATAACGCTTTCGGGGTTCAGGCGAGCCACTTCGGGAGCGATAATTGCGCCGACATCAGCGCCTTGTACACCGTATTTTTCGTAGCCAAGGCGTTGCATTAGTTCGTGCAGAGCGGCGGCGATACGGCCGTTGTTCCAACCAGCTTCTTTAGTGGGACCGGAAAAACCAAAACCAGGCAGTGTAGGGATAACAAGATCAAAAGCTTCATCTGCTTTGCCACCATGCTTTGCAGGATTGGTCAGCAGGTCAATAACGTCCAGGAACTCTACAAAAGAACCGGGCCAGCCATGGATGAGCATGAGTGGGGTAGCATTCTGTTCGCCGGACTTAACGTGCAAAAAGTGGATGTCTTGCCCATCGATCTCGGTAATAAACTGAGGATATTGGTTGACCTCGGCCTCAGCCTTTCGCCAGTCGAATTTGTTCTGAAGGTAGTGGACAACTTCCTTCATGTGCTTGTCTGATGGGCCAGCATCGATGCTGTCGGTATCGATAACGGTCGGCCAGATGGTCTTTGCCAGTCGAGCCTGCAGATCGTCGAGCTGATCCTGAGCGATGTTGATTTGGTAGGGATTGATAGTAGCCATTTCATTTCTCCTTTACTTAGTTAATTTAGGCTAAGCCTATTTAACCAGTTGGGGTACCCTTTAGTTTTGTAAAAAAACGACGCTTTTTTAAGCCCCTTTTAAGCTTAAGCGCATGCTGATTATAACTTATGAATGTCTTTTACGTTAGAGGGTTTGGCGTCCATAATCTTTTTAAGTGATTTTGCCAGATGAGGCTGGTCGGTATAACCGGCCTCCATGGCGGCTTCGATGGGTTTTTTACCTTGTTGCAGGAGTGTCACGGCACGCTGTACTTGCTTGATCTGATCCAGATACTTTTTGGTCAGGCCCGTCGTGCGGGCAAAATGCCGCTGTTTGCCGCGGTTCGACATGGCCCGAGGCTTGCCGCCAAGTTCACTCTGGACGACGCTGTCGTTCTGGAGGATCTTGTATTTAACGAGCTCTTCTACTAGCTGCTCGGCATTTTCGTACGTCGGAAATGCAAAGGTATGGCCAGCCAGCATAAAATGATCGGCATCAAAATTGGGCAACATTTCCACATTGTCCAGCAAATCTTCCGCGGGATGAGCAGGCATGTACGCACCTGGCTCGAACGAAATAACAATCGAACCCGTGCCAGCCCGATACGGCACTTCCATTGGTTTGGTGGCCTGACCGGCAATCATCATAAACTTCGCCCCGGTCTGGTTGGTCATAGCAATCAAGTCCCACGAACCGTCCGGCGTAGCCAAGTACACCCCATCGGTCAGGTTTTGGGTTTTCCAAACCGTATCAATATATGCATTGGCCGATTTGCGGTGCTCGTGTATCTGTGACATCACCGTATATCATAGCAGATCTGTGGGAAGTTGACTCCAAGATCCTATTATGTCAGAATAGAAAAAATGAATTCTCTTTCACCCGAATCTCCGTATTTAGCAATGTTAGAAGAGGGCTACCACGAACCCGAGGCACCACATAACCCAATGCCCCTCGGTATTTCCGTTCCTGTCGGCATGATAGCCACTATAGGGCCAGATCTGCTGCAACATGCTGCCCGGCAAACTTATAAGGACCACAGGGATACTTGCTGTGCCCATTGGCAGCTTGCCGGTCAGATCGACCAGATCGAAATCGTTCAATCCCAACAAGTCCAAACCGCCGAAGATCGCAGACAAGGGCTTGAACAGATTGCCAAAGAGGATGTGTATATCGAATTCAAGCGCATGACACATAATGCCCAGGCAGGATTCGGTGTCACACCTTTTGAGGACATCAATTTTCTTCGCGCTACGGCGCAGGTCAATAGGCTCGCCGACCACGATCCGCTTAAAGACACTGCTGTCGTCGAGACTGACAACACACTAGAAGAGCTCAGAGCAAATGCCCAGGAAGCACAGAAGCGGGCCAAGGCCCTTGAAGCATCAGCCATACTTGCTGGAGAGATCATAGAAAAAACCGAAGTACTAAGCCGCCGAAGCCGAATGGCCACCATAGTAGGTGGGTCTATAGCCAGCCTCGGACTCGGCCTTGCCTCTATCTACATGTTCAATACAATTGCCAAATCACAACCCGAAGCCGCCGTTGCAGACGGCACGGAAATTGCCGGCTACCCCGTCGGTGGCGTATTGGCCGCCGCGGGTGTGGCCGCCACTCTCGTGCTTGCCAAAAAATTCCGCGGCCACTTTGCACAAAGGCAAGCTCGCCGCCAGATAGCGGCAGCTCGCCAAGCGCAGCAAAACGCCTAAAGATTTTAATCAGTTTCTAACCTCCGGCCAGTATAATACAGACTGGCCGTTTTCTTTAGAGCAGGCACGGCCAGGGAGAAAAGCACCGCCATAGCATGACCGAAGTCTTTGGAAATCCTGAACAACAACCGAACAATCCCCTGCTTTTTGCCAACCTGCTCGCCAATGTCCATGCCCTCTGCCAACACTATGGTAAACCCTTCTATCTGACGTTCAACCACGACTTTCAGCCCTTTTCCGAAGACAGTGAATATTTTTTAAATACTTACCCCGTTTTCCCCACTCAACTCCTTGGCGTAGGGGGCGTACTAACCACAGAAGAGTACGACAACTATGATGGTGACGACGAAGGCTTATCCATCACCGAAGCCGGTGTCACCACCTGCGCTTCATCACTCGGTGGCGACGACATCGAGCGTGAATGCCGCCTGTGGCTTTTTAATGACGATTTCTGCCTGGAATACGAACGCATCGGCGAACTCGCCATCAGCACAGTAGTCGCTGGCCACGACTTCCACGATCCAACCATCTACTGGATCGAATTTGACGGTACCGTTTGGCAGCGGCCCCACGGCACCATAGAACGAACACAACTCGCCGATATTCAACTACTCCAACTTATCCATATCGTGCAGTGGGTCATACCCTGGTAGCAATTTAGTAACAAAATTTATTGCATACCGGCAGCTGCTTAAGTTATGCTTATGCTTTACCAAATAATAGATGAGGGATATATGTCAACAGAAACAGGACCGACCATTTACGATCAGATCGGTGGCGAGCACACCATCACACATGCTATGGGCATCTTATTCAACGAAATCGTCCCCGAAAATGAAACACTCGTAGGGGTGTTTGGCGAACGCTCAACCGACCCCAAGTTAAGGGCAATCCATGCAAGAGCCGTTGGCCGGGCGGTAGGCGCGCTCTTGGGCGGCCCGGACCACGAGGTCGTAGACATCGATTGGATTGCCGCGCGCCATTCCAACCCCATCTCACAGGACGTATTTGACAGCACAATCGGAGGCATCGTAACTGCCTTTACCCGAACTGGCGAAGAATTGGAGCAACCCACAGATATGGTAATCGCTGCACTCGTACCCATGTTGCCAGATCTCGAAGCGGCATTGGTTCGTCCCGCTCAGCAATAAGCATTGACATGGCTTAGGTTTTAGGTTATACTACTACCTTTGCTATGAGACAGTTTGATCGTTTTACTGTAATCGAAACCTTGGATGATATTCGCCTTGGGCATATTGGCCGAGCCTTTACCGAGGCTGGCCTTCGTCCGGAGATTATCAACCTGGAGCGGGGCGACGCGTTACCGCCTATTGAAGATATTCAAAAACTGGGCGGCCTCATGGTCATGGGTAGCCCGTGGAGCGTACACGACCCCAATCCTCAAGTGCAAGCCATCAATAGACTGACGCGCGAAGCCTACCGCACCAATACACCGCTCGCAGGCGTCTGTTTTGGCCACCAATCAGTTGGTCTAGCCGCCGGATTCGAAATCCTGCCCGCCAGCACCGTAGAAAGCGGTTTTTATAAAGTACAACTTACGGATGCCGGCAAGAACAGCGTTTTTACCGAAGGCTTCCCGCCTGAGTTCGATGCCCTCCAAGAGCACAACGAAATGGTCGTCATACCCGCAGACGCACGGAATGCTACTGAGTTGGCCATCGGCAACGGCATGTGTCAAATGGCCCAGTTTGGCCCCTATGCCGTAACCGTCCAATACCACAACGAGCCTGAAAAAACCGTACCCGAGAAAAAGATCTGGGAAAGTTGGAAGGCCAATGCCTCCGGCCTCAAAGCACAAGACCCGGATATGCTAGACAAAAAGTTCGACGCGACCTATCCTCAGCGCATACAAACTGCCGTACAATTCGGCCGCAACTACTTATACGTCGCCCATCACGCCGCTTAACGCCAAACCCAAGCCACAACAGCAGCCTAGGCCGTCTTTGACAAAGCGCGGTACAATATATGCATGGCAGCGCATAGTTCAGACGACACAAATACATCTAATGACTCGCTACAAGCTCTC
Source organism: uncultured Candidatus Saccharibacteria bacterium (assembly GCA_964610985.1). Classification (GTDB taxonomy): domain Bacteria; phylum Patescibacteriota; class Saccharimonadia; order Saccharimonadales; family UBA4665; genus JARIHD01. The sequence continues at coordinate 44,220 of CAZSZJ010000001.1, forward strand.
CAAACCCTAATCCGAACGTTTTGCGACGAACGCGACTGGGATCAGTTTCACAATCCAAAGGACCTGGCAATTTCACTCGCGCTTGAGGCTGCCGAGGTGATGGAGCATTTTCAGTGGAAAAATGCCGAGGAAATGGCCAAACACTCCCGTGAGCATAAAGATGACGTCGCCGAGGAGTTGGCCGATGTATTTTACTGGGTGTTGCTACTCTCTAATAAACTAGATATCGACCTTATCGAGGCCTTCAAAAAGAAAATGGCCAAAAACCATCAAAAATATCCGGTCGCCAAAGCCAAAGGCAGTCACAAAAAATACACCGAACTGGCCTAAAAAACCTTTGTGGCGCCTATGTAGCGTAAGCCTTTTGCAGCGACTTCTGGACGATAAACTTCATGCCCGGTGTCACTACCTCATCGTCAAACTCATTATATAAAAACTCTCTAAAGCGACGTGTTTCAATGCCGCATGCAGCAGCGTCATGCAACGTGTTCACCAAATCTGCGGCCGGCTGTTGGTGCGACTCGGTCAGCCAGTAGCTATTTATCCCCTCTTCTACCTCGGCACATTCCGCCACGCCAGTCTTTACGAGTCGGGTCATGACCGGATGATATGACTCCCAGCCGGGAACGTTATCACCACCGGTGCAATATTCATTGGCGGTCATAATATGGAGCAGGCCAAAAGCGTCACTCGCCTTGGTAGCAGCATGCTTGGTCATAACGGTCTTGGCGAGCATGTTCCTCCATGGCACCTCACTATTTTCTAGCTGCCATGAACCAATAGCCGCTGCTATAGAAACATTAAGATCTGCTGTCTCGGGATTAAGGGCAATTTTTGCGTTCAGCGGGCCGCGGGGGAGCGTCATGTCGACCACACCGTTCTCGGCCATATGTAGGGTCAATGTCCGTAACTTCCGAAAATGATAGTCACTACTTCGGTCGATGGCTTCGGTTAGCCAAGCCCGCGTTTGGTCAAGCGTCAAGCCGTCTGGATGCCGCGCAAGCAATGCCACCACCGGCAGAGCCAAAGGCCGCGTCGTTAACGCGTCCAAACTGCCCAGGAATTCCGAATGTACATATTGATAAGGGTCGAATACTTCTATTTGTTCTATTGATACCATCGTAAATACACATTATGTAGTTCGGCGAACAGACTCGTCAATAGCCCCAGATTTAGCGCAAAATACGCTCCAGACCGCACAATCCTTGCTGAAAGGGTCTTAATAACGCTGACATAGAAGCCTCCTCGTGAAGCACTTAAATGATCCGCCTATGCCATGGAACATATGATATTATGAGGGCTTATTAAAAATTAAAAACCCATTAATACCCGGGAGACTGCTACATGAATATACGCAAAGGTGCAGCAATTGCCGCTTTATCAGCCAACTTATTTGGCTTAGCCGCCGGAGCTGCGAGTAAGTGCGGCTCGGAGGCCCCGCCTAGCACTTCAGAGACAACCGCCATAACCACCACCGAAAAAGTCGAAAATTGTATGACAACAGTTGGTAGCGTAGCGCTCCTTAATGTGGCGAAAAAACAATTTCAAGTTACATCACTTTATACACCCCCCAAATGCGTGGCTGAGGAGTTCGCCCCAGTCTATAAATATAACCTCGCTTTTACGTCAGGTAGTCGCGATGCGGAAGGGCAAAAGATATCCAACGGAGAAAAGTTTACAGCCACCTGTATCGACGAAACGCACGGGCTTGTGGGTGTCAACGCCGGCATAGACAAAGGCGTTATTATTCCAGAAGCCGTCGTGGTTCAATCCGTTAGAAGCAGTGGCGTGCTGCTTCAGGTCTGCAGCCCCAGCGCATGATAAAATAGCCCTATAAAACAAGGGGCCGACCATGCATCCAGTTCGCACAAAAGTAGCAACCGTCGACGAATACATCGCACTATTCGATGACGAGGTAAAGTCAAGGCTAGAACAGCTGCGCAGAGCTATTCGCATAGCCGCGCCTGACGCCGAAGAAGTCATCAGCTACAGCATTCCAGCTTACAAATATCATGGTTTCTTGATCTACTTTTCGGCATACACGGCACACTTGAGCGTCTCATTCCCGCCCCATGGCATCATGCAGGCGTTTGCCAGCGAGCTTAAGCCGTACAAGACCAGCAAGTCTACCGTACAGCTGCCCTTAGATCGGCCCCTGCCACTCGACCTCGTCAAAAAGATGGTCGCCTTTAAGATACAGGAAAATCTGGAACTCGAGGCAGCCAAGGCCAAAAAGGCCGAATAACGACCAGCAGCAAATGGTCATAAATGAGATTAGCACCAACATGACTGGCAGGCACAGTTCCTCCCCTGCATTCCGCGCCGACACTAAAAGGGACGCCCGCAGTAGCGCAGGCGTCCCTTTACTTACATAATGGGATTTATATTTATTTTGCTTCTGTGCGAATGTTCTTTTCGAGTACTGCTTTACTGCCTTCTACCAGCGTCGTTTGCAGCTCAGCCATGACTTTAATTTGGCGGGTCATGTTTCTGACGATGCCGTCCACCAATCTGTATTCGGCAGGCGTCGTCCAGCCATTTCCATAAATAATCCTGAGCAAAACATTCCAGCGGTCGTCACCGGCCAACTCATCAATGGCTGCGACCAAACTTTTAATCCTTTTGGAAAGCGCGTCAATATCATGATCATGGTCCATAGCAGATACAGCTCCTTTTTAGATTTGAAAAGGTCGGCCCGACTGTTCAGTATTATGAACCAGCGACATGCTCTCGTAATGTAGCCAAATTCGTTGTAAATCTGTATGTTTTGTGAGAAATTATGAACCTTACTTATCTAGCCCAAGATACTCACCGAACGCGCCACCACCAGCGCCAGCGTAAATACAGACACGAGCGCTTGCGAGGCCATCAGCAGCTTAGCCCCATGGGTCAATGGTCTTGCATCGGCCGGCGCAAAGTTGATCGCATTGGTAATCGAGATATACAAATAATCCAAAAACTCAGCCCTCCAGCCTGGAAATTCTCCGCGTGAATCCTGTTGCGTAAATTGAAAATCCTTGTCATTACGCGACCATCTGGTGTGTGAAAAACCGGGGCTGTCGATCTCCCAGTACCACAGCGCAAACACGATAATATTCGTCATAAAGATGGCGATGGCCGAGCCGAGCAGCTCGGGTCCACTAAAAATGACATGATCCACAATCAGGGCATTCAGCACCAAAATAAGCGAACTCACATTTACCGCCGACAAAAGCCCCAGCAGTGCCAAAACAAAAGCGTGCGGCAACACCGCATGACCGGTTGTGCCCTTGAGCGTCGTAAGCCCAATAACGACCGCCAGCACAATTTCTATTGGGATCAGTACATACTGCGGTCCCGCCAACAGTTCACCATTAATCTTCCACACCGCCCCTTGTAGGGCGATCGCCGCAAACAGCGCAATTTGTGCTTGCAGCAGTTCACGTCTGGTAATAATTTGCCGCATATTGCCATAAGTATAACCTTTTAGATGGCCACTCCACAATCACCTAAGAAATCAATATAGCTTCGATTTTCCATTATGTGTATAATCGCACTTTTCAAGTAAACATAAGCCGCATTAAGCGCACTGGACGTCCGTATTTGTTATGCTTCGTGGTCCTGAATATCTGAATAGTCAGCGTAAACGTGATCTGGATTTGATCGGCGGTGGTCTACTGGCCCTCACCCTAGCAATACCTACCGCCGTCTGCGCGGCGGCAATTTACATTGAGGATAGCTCAGAGGGTTCGTTTTATCGCCAACTCCGAACAGGCAAATTCGGTCAAAGTTTTGTAATCAACAAGCTTCGGACACTTCGTTCTGATCGCACCTGCGGCAGCCCCTATACATCACATGGAATTGTTGATCCACGGGCCCTTGTAGTCGGCCAGCTACTTCGACGAATCTGCTTCGACGAAGTTCCGCAAATAGTCAACATATTCCGAGACGAAATGTCACTTGTCGGCTACCGCCCGCTCGTCGAGGCCGACCGGCAGCAGTTTAAAGAAGCCTGTCCAGATATATATCCAGAATGGGAAGACCGCTGTAATGCCGCCCTGCCCGGCTTAACTGGCCCGAGCCAGTTGCGTAAACGCAACTTTGACACCCACGACGAACGAATATACCGGCAAACCATGCTAGACGACATAGATTATCTGCGCGACGCGACATTTGCTGGCGATTTGCGGACCATCGCACAGACACCCGTGCAAATAATGGAGTCCACCTTACGCGCCGTCGGCATAGAACTTCCTAGAATAGAACTGCCGAATATTGACCTCCTTAGTGCAGCGGGCGCTATTCTGAGAACACCGTCTTAGGCTACAATGTAACAGTGATTATCTTATTGCATTCTTCAAAGACGATGCGGCGTATGGACAGACATCGTCCCGCGCATACACCAGCCCTTTTGGAAAAAACCAAAGAGCTATATAAATACTTGGCGGTGCTCAATGCCGCACAGCTGGCAAAAGTCATGCACATTTCGCCCGCCTTGGCAGCCAAAACGCACGCCACTCTGGCCGAATGGAACACCGATCCGGCGCAGCAAACGCCCGCCATCGACAGCTTTATTGGAGATATTTACAGCGGCTTGCAAGTCAACACGCTTGATGATGCCGACCGCCAATACGCCGACCAGCATCTGCGCATCTTTTCAGGGCTATACGGCGTGCTTCGGCCCCTCGATGGCATCTGCCCCTTCCGACTTGAAATGGGCTACAAAATGCCCGACATGCCCTTCAGTAACCTGTATAAATTCTGGGGGCAGACCATCGCCGACACGCTGCCCGCAGACGGTCCTATTATCAACGTATCTTCGGTGGAATACAGCCAGGCGGTGACGCCGTTTATCGATGCCGCCCGGTTTAGCACCCCCAAGTTCTTGACGGTAGACAGCAAAACCGGCGAACCGGTATTTGTAGTAATGCACGCCAAAATCGCCCGCGGTGCGTTTGCTCATTGGCTCATCAAAAAACGCGCCGATGACAAGACCGACCTCACCAAGTTCGACGAACTAGGCTATGCATACCGCGCCGACCTCAGCTCGCCCGCCGAACCGGTGTTTGTTTGCCAGGAGTTCGGCGGCAAAGGCCTTAGTATGCGTCTCGAAAAATAATCCTTGCCCCTAGCTCTGTGTTACAAATGGTTCCAGTAGTGACATCTTAAATACTTCGTGCACTTCGGCAAGCGGCAGATTGCCTGCTCTCTGAAGGACGAGACCCCTATGGCGCAGCAAATCCTGACTTCCATCAAATGTCCAAGGTTTCTTATGGGGAACCCCCGGCTCCATGCCGGACAAAGGCAAGTTCCTCACAAATACAGTCATGGAGTATGTGTCCCGATACACATCCAGCGGTACCACCACTCTGCCAAAGGGGGTATCTGTCGTCTGGAGCTCGTGATTCATGGCATCTGTCAGGCGCGATGGTACATACCAGTTATCTGCCTCACATACCAGAAGCTCGCCGCAGACCAACTCAACGCGACGATACGCCACGTCATCTTGACTTTCCACCTGCAGATGTTCAAGCTGGTCTTCTGCCATTTCCTTGAACGTACCGGCTATTGTCACGGCACCGATGCGGGCCGGATGCGCCAACCCATGGCGCCCGCACCAATCCTCTAAAACTTTAGTCGCGCTTTTACACTCCAGCAAGCGCCCTTCCAGTTTTTGCAAACCCTTCCACAGTTTTGCATGCCCCATTGATCACCCCATTATTAAGAAATCATTGTATCTTTCAATGCTGAGGGTTGGCTGTGGGCTATTTAACTAGGTGTAGATACATAAAATCTTATACGCGTTTGATCGCATCATGGAATACGCGCGCTAGCTCTGCATAACCAAGGTCGTTAGGATGGTATAAATCCTCAGAAGTCCTCGGGCGCGATGGCGGACGAAACGCATATCGGACATCGGCTATTTTGAACTGCCGTTTGGCGGCTTCGGCGGCGAGTAGTTCGCGTGCTTTCTGCGATTGGGAATAATTACCCGTGATGTCACCAATAACCGCGCCTGCGGGCAACTTGGCCAGCAGCGCCGCCAAGTCTGGCACGAGCCGGTGGCGAAAGCTTCGTGACAGATTATTCGCACCGACCAACACGGTCAGTAGTTCCGGCCTGAGACCCTGCCGCCACATCGCCGGCAGCTCCGTTTCGAGCACGTCGTCGATGCGCGCCCCGCTAATAGATAGGTTGACCAGACGATATTCCTTGCCCTCGGTACGCAGCATCTCGCGCAGTTGTCCGACCCAGCCCTTGTCATACGCCGAAGCGCCGACGCCCTGAGCCATCGAATCGCCCAACACGACCCATAACGGACCGTTAGCCCGCAGCTCCCGTGCATTTGCCGCCATCCAAGCCTCGGCATAGGGCTCAATCTGGTTCTGCACTTTGCGGAGGCCCGGCCAAAACCACGAAGCTACCCGCAATTTCCCGCTTCGGCCCCGCGCGCTATGGTTTGAATATCGAAAATCTTCCTCTTTTGGCATATGGGCAGTATATCAAATTGACCTAAAGAAGTTTTTATGCTAAAATTGAAGCATTGTTTCGATGAATCCCGAAGGTGAAAGTATTTTTACGGGTGTCATTGGCCCAAGAAAAGTACACTAATTTCAACCAAAAGGATTCTATTCTTATGCCTCAAAATTTTCGTCGCCGGACACGTTCCGGCTCTACAAACCAATTCAATCAACGCCGCGCTTTCAACGGCCGGCCCGCAAAACGCGGCCCAAAGAAAGACTACATCGACCCTTCGCGCTTTATTAAAGCCGCTCGTTCCGTCGAAGAAGTCGTCTACACCCCCGCCAACACCTTTGCCGACTTTGCCCTTGACGGCCTATTGCACCGCAATATCCGCGAAAAAGGCTTTACCGCCCCGTCGCCCATCCAAGACCAAGCCATTCCAATTGCCCTGTCCGGCAAGGATATTATTGGTATCGCCAACACTGGTACCGGCAAAACAGTAGCGTTTGCCCTGCCCGTCCTGCAACGCCTTATAAGCGATCAAAACGCCCGCGCCATCATTATGGCTCCTACCCGTGAACTCGCCCAGCAAATCGAAGACGAATTCCGCACTTTTGCCAAAGGCGCACGTCTATACACCACACTGCTTATTGGTGGCGCGCCCATCGGTCGCCAGCTGCGCGACCTCAGCTACAACCCACGCATAGTCATCGGCACACCCGGCCGCATCAAAGATCACATCGAACGCCGCAGCCTACGCCTCGACCGCTTTAACATGGTAGTCTTGGACGAAGTTGACCGTATGCTGGACATGGGTTTCATCGACGACATGCGCTTCATCCTAAACGAGCTGCCAGCCGACCGTCAGTCGCTCTTTTTCTCGGCTACCATGGACAACAAAGTGCGCGCACTTATCGAATCGTCATCTAACGAACCCGTTTCTGTATCTGTTAAAACCGGTGAAACCACCGACAATGTTGAACAAAACGTCGTTCACTACGGTTCTACTCACGAAAAAATCGAACGCCTGCACGAAATTCTGACCAATGGCACAGAAAACAAAGTCCTCGTCTTTGACGAAACCCAACGCAACGTTGAGCGCCTTGGCGAAGAACTCATGGAACGTGGTTTCCAGGCCGATGTTATCCACGGCGGTAAATCGCAAGGTCAGCGTCAGCGTGCGCTCAAGCGCTTCAAGACCAACAATGTTACCATTTTGGTCGCGACCGATGTTGCAGCCCGTGGCATCGACATCTCGGACATTACACACGTCATCAACTACTCGACGCCGCAAACCTACCAGGATTACGTGCACCGCGTTGGCCGCGCTGGACGTGCTGGCCGCACCGGCTTCGCCCTGACCTTCATCCCTCGCTAATATTAGCAAGCGGAGCCCAGACAAAATGGAGCCCAGATCCCTGGGCTTTATTTTTTTAAAGATGCACCCCGCCAGCAAGCCTGCCCGAGCACTCGCTCGCTGGCCATTAGAGAGTGGCCTTGTCTCGCTGGGCGCTATGGGCCCAGCGCTCGGGCAGGCTTGCTGGGGATGCGGCATATTTAACTGCGGGCATTTATAGCACAGGTTATTATGGTGATGTTAACAAAAGGAGAACGCCATGGACCCAACCGACAGGTCGCAGCAGCCGTATGTTAACGTTCCGCCTGCATCGCTAGCACAGCAAAAAGCCCAAGCCAAACAAGAGCTTGAGCAGGCTATCGGCGGAGCACACGAAGTGATCTTTACTGCGACGACCGTTTTTCCATTTGTTCTGTTTCCAGATACGATAACGATTGACCGCACTAAATTGACCATTGCACACCGCAGTTTTTTTCGGGTCGCAGCGCTTACCAGCATTCGCATCGAAGACATCCTCAGCGTTACCGCCAATGTCGGTCCATTCTTTGGTTCTGTCCAAATAACCACCCGTTTTTTTGAGAATGAAAACGACAAACATTATGAGGTTAAGTTCTTGACCCGCGACGACGCCTTGCGTCTCAAGCGCATCATGCAAGGTTATATTATTGCCACTCGCAAACAGATTGACTGCTCGGCATTATCTACCGGTGAATTGGCCACATTATTAGACCGCTTGGGCGAAGGCGCGCCAAACGAGGCCTAATTTTAGGCTGCGTGACGACCGCGTCGTGGACGCAAAGAGCCGATTATGCGCTTAAACAGATTAGGGCGAGAGGTCGGTTTGATTCTCTGTGGATCCGGATAAACGATAAGCCGATCATCCTCGGAGTAACGAGTACGTTCCTGAGCTTTATTAAGGGAAATCAGATGCCTGAGCTGATTAAGCGCATCCTGCGCCTCGCGTCGCTCCAGCGGAGCCTTGCCATGTTCCGAGGTAGCGCTGAGGGCGGCCATCATGGCATTCAACTGTTTTCCTGTAAGGATGGGTTCTATATTGTTCATTGCTCCCGTGATCATAGTCGTCAAATCAGACCTTAGCTGAGCCGCTTCTTTCAGGCCACATTCTCCCCAGGCGGACAACAACAAGGCCCGAGTTTCCAGATTCTGACGTGCAACAAGCAAGACTTCGTGGGTGGCCATGGCTGGGGTGTCCGTGTTAACCTCTCGAGCCTGGCTAGAGTAGTATTTACTAATCTCTTTTCTGGTCTCGACTGGACTCAGACGGGCCGTGCCCCAAGGACCAGGCATGGCAGGGTTTATAAATTCAGTATCCCAAAGATCCGGTCGTGGAAGTTTCGTCGGACGCGCAGGAAGAAACTTTTGGGTTGCGAGTGGATCATCATCTATTTCCGCTAATTGCTCCATGATACCAGTGAAGGTTCCGCTAAAACGCTGCGTGGCGCTCTCCATTGCGGAAGCCTCAGGACTGGTCCGCGTAAATGCTTCGTTATAAGCCTCTTCAATAGGGGCGAGCTTACTGTCACCTTCCACGCGGTAGCCGCGGGCGCCTAAGCGTGCCCGTAGGTCAACCAAATCTTCCTCCGTACTTGCAGTAAAATGGTGGCGCCTGCCGTCAACACCGTCTACGGCAATCTCATCACCAAGGACATGCATTCGCCCAACGCGCATAACTGCGGCATCGGCTACTGCCCGGGCATCATCTTTGTGGTGTCGATTCGGCCCTTGCTCATTGTAGACCGGGCCTACGCCCAAATACTCTACGCCACCCGGTATGTCTGACTCATGAAGAGTCTCGAGGCCAAGGATAGCGCCTGCCATCTTACAGGCCTCATGTATGTCCCCTAGCTCAATAGTGTCTTGCAGTATTTGAAAATGGTTTTGGCGATCTTCGGGCGATGCGACTTCCGAAAAAGAAATAATGGCCTCAGGTTCCACCGTCTCGGGGATTTGAGGATACATGTTAGTCGCTGTCTCAGGTGACCGTAACATTGAAAAAATTATAATACATGTCCTACTAAATGTCAAGCCGCTTATGTAAGAATGCTTACCCGATTTTAAAAGTATTTAAGATTGTTGTGCTGTACCCTCAGTGGCATCGATCAAGGCAATGTCGCCTACGCGATTTGCATATCCAATCTCAAGCACGCGCCTGCTCAACGCCCAGTACTGGCCAAACTCAATAAAGCTACCGGGGAGCTCGCCGGGCGATCCATTCATGTACTTGCGGATATGATCGAGAAAAATACCTTCTATCTGATAGCCATTCACCTCGCGCGCACCCTTACTATCGTGAAAGGTCGAAAATAACTCCTGTAGATTGGTCTGCATTTCGGGGTCGCGGATGCCTGCAAGATCACAAAATCCCTTGATAATTGCTGGGTGGTGCTGGTTAAACAAGTTAAGAGCAAATACACCTTTTGATGGGTTGCTACCCTGATCCATCTCCCAGTCGCCCAGCTCGTCCCACAAACGGACGGTGGCGTTGCAGCGTTGTAACATCTCGGTCATGTGCGTGTCGGCGTATACATCGCTGAGCGGCGGAAGGGACGCGTCATGTTGCCGATAAACCGCATAGAGCGACGACGCTATGCTCGGGAAACCGGCGTTAACCGTCAATGTATTGGCAATTCGCGCAGCATGCCGGCCCAAGAAGGTATACCGGTCGCCAGCCATTTGGTGGCCGATGCTTAAATCGCGCATACATGCCTCATTTTGGAGTACCTGACCGTAAAAGCAATCCAAGACAAGATCAGCGTCTTCGGGGTTGGCAAACGAACGAACTTTCTCCTCGATTCGCATAAGAGCGCGGTGTTTGCGTCGCACGTCAGGCAAGGCTTCGGCAGCCACGGTTCGCGGATCGGCGTCGAGCAGACGAACAGCGCAGTGCATGGTAGAACTACCCCTGTCCATTGTCTGATCTGCCCAGTACATAAGTCCCACAGCCGTAGCGACGTCACTAAGACGCCGGGTATCGTCCAGCTCCCCGGCGGTCAGTGCGGGACAAAAAGCTATCGTTTTTTTGAGAATCTCCCCTTTGATTACCTGCAAGACTGCACCTTGTTCGAGCCTTGGAGTGGCTTCAGTAATATATTCGGTCAGATCAGTGGTCACTTGGTCGGCGATTTCACTCATTTGCCGCTGGGCACGACACAGACGATCCGGAGCAATCTCGCCAAATGCATCCCCAAAAACAGGGCTTTCCCAGGTCTTGTCCAAAAAGGAATTCAAATCTTGTTCGCCCATATTTCTCCCTATTTTTTGCCGACTATGCCCATTCTGACCTACCGTCATCAATATTGAATATGAATAATTTGACACGTAGAATAAGAAAATGAAGCAGAAATATTCCGTTGAAGCGAAAGAAGGCTACATCCATCTCGAAACCAGGGGTACACTCGACATCGCAGACCTGGAAGCTCCGGCAAATGCGGCTCTAGAGGCCGCCAAAAAACACAAAATCGACAAACTGCTCGATGACATCAGGGAGGTTGATGCATCCGAGCTAAGCATTCACATGCAAGCAAAATCCATGGGCATTATCTGGAAACTGCGCAGCTTCAAAAAAGTCGCAGTTATCATGAAAAGCAGCCGCATCCAGTCGTTGTTTTTATCTAGCGTGAGTGCGCTTAATTTAAATGCGACGTCCCAGTTCAAGGGCTTCGATAACATTCCCGATGCGGTGACATGGCTACAGGAATAGACTCACGCAAACTTTACATTCCTAGACTTTAGCTTGCTGGGTATGTTCGTGCAAGATATTGGCGGCACGGTTCATGTAGTCGTTGATAATGGCAATTTCGTTGGCACTGTAGCGCTCATCGAGGGCTCGCATAGCGCGCACAAATTCCGCGAGACCTCCGTATAATGGTTTAAGGTTCTGGGGGATACTTTCGATAATCACTTTTCGTTTGTCGCTGCGGTCGCTCCCACGGCGAATAAATTGGCGTTTTTCCAAGCGGGCCATGACAGCGGTTATACTGCCAGTGGTTAGACCCAACATGCCGGCCAGCTCACCGGCCGTCTTGGGTCCATCCATCAAAAAAAGGAGGCAGCGGTAGTCGGTGGCCTTGAGGCCAAGCTTCTCCGCTATCGCCCTATGAAACAAAATCGCATCGGTGCTAGCGATGTGGTTGAGGATGCGTACAGGAATGTCAGAAAAAAGGTTAACCGGATTTTCACTCATGCATATGCAATCATACTACCAGATGGCGCAAAACTACAAGCCACTTATAAAAGTTTGGATTACGGAGTAATCGTCAACGCCAGCCTTGGGCACCAGAGCGGATTGGCCAGTGCGCGTGCGATAGCTCATGAGTAAGTCTTCGCCATTGGCTTTATTGAGACTGACGGACTTCAGCGTACGAGTGGGAATTTCTTTGCTCAGGTCGTAGGCACGGCGCACTTCGCCAGTTTTTAGGTCGGTTTCGAGGTTATTGCCGAACGAATCAAAGAGTTGGCTGAGCTTGACCGGATTGGATAACGTACTGGCGCTCGTGGCTTTTTCTTTGAGGCCAATTAGGATCTTACGCTGGTTTTCGGTGCGCGTAAAATCGCTTTGGGCGTATCCGTACGCACCTCTGCTATTACCGCGGGCGCGCGCCAGGTTGAGTGCCGTACGGCCGTCGATGTCATTCGGACCATTGGGTAATTTGACGAGCGGTTTTCGCGTTTGCAGGTCCAGGCTGGGGTCATATATGCCGCGAGGATCGGCACTTTCTATATCTACCCGTACGCCGCCGACAGCGTTTACGGCCTGTTCGAGTGCCGTGTAGTTTACGAGTGCGTAGTAGTTGATTTTGACGCCAAAATGCTGCGAAACGGTCTTTTCCAGCAGTCCCATACCACCTTCGGCATAGTCGGACTCGCTAAATTTGGCATGTTTGCCGTCCTGGTAAGCCTCGTTTATTTTGGCATAGCCGTGACCGGGAATATCGACATATAGATCGCGTGGAATACTGAGGATATAACCAGTTTTGTCTTTGGTGTTCATACTGACAAGCATGATGGAGTCGGTTAGTTCCGCACCGCCGTGACCGGGGTCGTCAGCGGAATTGCCGGCCAGCAAAAAAGTCACTCGGCCTTCGTCTTCACCGCGTAGTTTTTCGCTGCGAAAGATGTCGGCTATGCCGCCCCAGCCAAACACTTTTATGATGTTTGAAGCAAATTTAAGGCCCAGCCACAGGCCGGTGAGCGCAAGTAAAATAGCCAAGATAATAATGACGCGCTTGATGACCTTTTTGCGCCGAGTTTTCTTACCCGAAGGCTGCTCAGCAAAAATATCATCCAGATTATCCTCCGGCGGCGCGTCTTGGCCGACTGGGGCACCTTGATAATTCTGCGGAATCGTCCGGTATAAACGCTCAAACTCGCGGTCTTGCCGATCACGGTCGTGTGACTCTTTTTTGGTCGTGCGCATAGCTTTAATCATAGTATACTCTACAACCAACGCCCTAAGATACGCTGAAAGATCAGCGATTTAGCGGCTATTAGCAACCAATGATATAGTACTTACGATGAACGCACTCTCATTTACGCTTTTACCAGCCCCGGAATACTATACGAGGCTACAACAGGTCATTTCGACAGCGAAAAAGCGTGTCGTCATCGAAGCTATGGTGGTTTTGATGGACGGTCGAACTGAGGCATTTGTACCTCTGCTGCTCGATGCGCTGGGACGCGGTGTCAGGGTACGCATTGTTGGCGACACCTATAGCCGTTTTGAATCCCGAACAGCAGGTATTGCCAATCGCGGCGCACATTTTAGCTGGCAAAAGACGGCGCTCGCCGCCGAACAACTGCACAAAGCCGGAGCCGAAGTGATATATTTTGGCAAACTCGGGCTGAATCCGTTCAGTGGCCGTTGCCACACCAAAATAACTGTAGTCGACGATACGGCGTTCACCTTTGGCGGCGTCAACTTTAGCGACTCACATTTTGATTACCGTGATCTGATGCTGGAATGCCAGAATGCCACCCTGGCCGATCGTCTGGATAACATCGTCCGCGAAATCGAAAATGCCGGTAAACAATCTAATCTGACCGAAAAATTGGACGCATGTACTACACTGTTATTCGACGGCGGCGCACCACGTCATTCCGCAATCTACCAAAAGGCGTGCGAAATCATTGCCGAGGCCGACAAAGTATATTACGTTTCCAAAATGTGCCCCAGCGGCCAGTTGGCAAAACTCCTAACAAAGGCAGAGGCGCACTGCTATTTTAATCGCCCAGAATTGGAAGGTTTGCCGGCCAACTTGGCAATCATGTGGGACCAACGACGTTTCGACATCAAAAACCTATACACCGGCTCGCATCATATTCACGCCAAGATTATTCTGACCGAGGGCCGTGACGGCTCGCGCCACGTCATTAGCGGCTCAAACAACTTTAGCTGGCGCGGCATCGCCTACGGAACTAAAGAAATTGCCGTGCATTCCACCGATCCGGTGCTCTGGCAGACTTTTTACAATTTTGTGCAGCGCGAAATTATTCAGTCGCCATAACGGGCACAGTGGCGCCAGGAACAGCCGGCACTTCGGTGGGAGCGGCATATTTTTCGCCCCATTCCACCATGCATTCGAGGATGGGAATAAGATCAAGGCCTTTTTGGGTCAACGAATATTCTACGCGTGGTGGCACCTCGGCAAAAGCCGTCTTTTTGACGATTCCCTGTTGTACCAGGTCGTCGAGCCGTGCCGACAGCGTGCGCGGATTGATGCCACCCGACTCCTTTTGCAGCTCGCAAAACCGCTGCACGCCGCTATGCAGCGCGTAAATAAGCTGAGGCGTCCATTTTGAACTCACTATCGCCGCTGCGGTAGCAACACAAGCTTGTTCACGGACGGGGCATTTACTGGTAGACACTGGTTATTCCTGAAAGCTTTACATTCACATTGTACCATACTATACTTTGTATAGCAGTAATTAGACGAGGACATTTATGACAAACATCAAAATCATCATTGGATCTAACCGCCCCGGCCGTTTTGGCGCGCAGCCTGCCGCCTGGATTCAGGATCTCGCAAGGGAACACCCCGAAGCAACGTTCGAGATCGTAGACCTGCACGAAGTCGGACTACCTTTACTCGACGAGCCTATGCCCGCCCTATACGGCAAATACGAAAACGAGCACACCAAGGCCTGGTCAAAGATCATTGCCGAGGCCGACGGATTCGTCTTTGTCACACCTGAATACAACCATGCCACCTCAGCCGCGCTTAAAAATGCTATCGACTACTTGGCAGCAGAGTGGCGACACAAGCCCGTCGGCATCGTGAGCTATGGCGTAGAGGGTGGTGGACGGGCGGCAGACAACCTACGTGTGATCGTGGGCAACCTCAGCATGTATCCGCTATACGAACATGTCAGCCTGGTTAACTACTGGGCGCACCTGGATGAAAATGGCAAGTTCTCGCCAACCGAAGACCACACCGAGCGGGCGCATAAGATGTTACATGCCCTGACATTTTGGGCAGAAACATTTAAAGACGCTCGGGCAAAACTACAGAAATAACACTTTTAGAAGTGCACAAAAAACTCCTCACGGATCTACCAGTGAGGAGTTTTTTGCTGTTTTGGCCAAATGACCCGGGCGACCACGACGGATTCATGCAGCCAGCCAAAACTGCGGCTGTCTGTGCTATGCGCTTCGTTGTCGCCACGCAAATATAGTCGATCGCCTTTTATATCAGCGATACGTTTGATCTTTTCCAGCCCACCGTGCCGCACAATAACAACGTCACCCACAAGCAACGCCTTAAACCGGCCAGTTGCCAACACAACAAACCCCGGTCTGAGCGCCGGCAACATGCTATCGCCCGAAACCTGGCGAATGAGTAGCAGGCTATGCCTTCTTTGTTGCTTTTGTTTCCTTAAAGATCTCGGCGATTTCATCGATCAAATCCAGCAGCTTTTGAGCTTCCTCGGGTTCGGTGTGGTGTTTGCATTCTCCGGCTTGTTTGGTAGCGCGCCAAAAGAGGTCGTGTAGACCCGGATGTTTTTCCAGATGTTCGGGCTTAAAGTAGTCGGTCCACAGCACCCATAGGTGGTTTTTTACCAGCTCGGCGCGCTGTTCTTTGATAAAAATAGCACGAGTTTTATTGGTTTCGTCCAGATCTTTGTACTTGGTCATAATGGCAAAAACGCTTAGCGCCTCAATCCGTGCCTGTGCCGGATCATACACGCCGCACGGCAAATCACAGTGCGCATGCACTTGTTTAATAAATGGAATTTTCATACCTCTTCTCCTATTTATCAAATCTCCCCTTAGTATACCGCGTCTTGTCGATCACATAAGTTTTTAATTATTACACAATAAAATAAATTTATTGCATTATTAAGCAAACAGGCATATAATGCGGGCCAACAAATGTCAGGCGAAATTGTTCCCCCCGGTCCCGGTAATATGGACCCTTCTTCACAAGGGCCTGATGACCATACACCAGAACTGGCATACATAGACCAATATATTAAAGACCTTCTTCCTGATTTCATGGGCGTTGAAGAGAATGAAAGAAGAATGGCAGCGGAAGCGGAAGCAAAAGCAGCTAAGGGTACACGAGATTTCGTGAGTGCATTCGATCAGTCCATGCCCCGAACAGATCCTCAGACCGCCGAGGAAGTACTTCGCGCCCGCGGCGTAACCACCAATATTTGGGAAGCGGAGCTATTTTGCCGTGACGAAGGGTACAAAAGAGTTTTTGAGCGAGCTCTTGACCAGGGCGACTATAATCCTAATGGTTTGGCGATTTCCGAAGCGCATGTATTCGCGCTCTCGATACTACCCTATCTACCACCATCGAATGTCATATTTACCTCACGAAGCGCCGTTGACATCGCCTGGGTAAATCGCAGTCTGAATATTCTTGGCGCTACGCAGTCACCAAAAGATTACCTAGAAGCGCTATGGCAGCCCGACGATCTTCTTGGGGAACTTACAGATGCCGGCCGCGACCTCCCCGAGCTACAAGAGTGCCTAGAGCGTGAACGAGACCTATTAGGTAATCTTCATTTTCTGGCGAGCGACCGCCAATTTGTGCAAGCCAAAGAAGCCATCGCACCGGGCAGTAAGAACATTAGCACCGCGGCTTTCAATATCACCACGTATGGTAAAGGGGGTTTCAGCGAATGGGTACAAAAACAGCCAGAGATTAGGGACAAATCTATAACCTGGTGTAATTTGGGCAATTTCGGCGACCACTTTTATTTCCCACTTGTAAACACCGTAAAACAACCTGAACTCCCCCCAGACCGTGTGGTCATTGACCCGATGCGAAAGATTCACTTTGACCCGAATTGCACATTTGTTGCCTCATCTCAAGTTCGCTATGATGGTACAGATCCATTTATAGGAGAACTGCGGCTTGATCTACCACCCCTGGCCTATAGCAGCATCGGCGGCACGGCATTTGCCAAGCAAATCATGCGCGGCTTAACCGCCTATAATGCCTAATTCCTGCTAAGCTTTTTGGCCGTTCTGCGCCCGCCATTTGGCGATTTCAGCGTGATGGCCGCTGAGCAGCACTTCCGGCACGGCCATATCGCGGAATACTTCAGGGCGGGTGTACTGCGGAAACTCAATGTTTTCGTCGTTTTCTTGGAAGGATTCTATTTCGGCACTAGTTTCGCCGCCAAGGACGCCGGGCAATAGGCGTACGACGCTGTCGATCATAATCATGGCTGGCAGTTCGCCGCCCGTCAGGACGTAATTGCCGATGCAATATTGGCGATCGATCCATCTGGTAATACGTTCGTCATAACCTTCGTAACGAGGACAGACGATGATCAAGCCCCCTGCACGCGCCGCAAGTTCTTTAGCATCGGACTGTTTGTACTGTTTGCCGCGTGGCGTGGGCAGCAGCACCAAGGCATCTGGATCCTGGGACTTGGCGTATTCTATAGCAGCGACCACTGGTTCGGGTTTGAGCAGCATACCGTCGCCGCCGCCATATGGAGTATCATCGACTTGTCTGCGAGCACCGAGGCCATATTGACGCAAGTCAATGTATTCAAATGTCACCGCGCCTTTATCTTGCGCCTTCCAAAGCATGCTGTTGCCATGCACGCCCGTAAACATCTCTGGAAACAGGGTTATAATCTGGACTTTCATTACTTTTACTCTAGCAGAAAGCGTAAGTATTTACAAACTATAGCTTTATGATATAATTATCATGATTATGGCGATGAAGAAGTACCCACAGCGAAGAGACCACTTACGAAACCGAGCGGCCGTACCTAGGGCGGTGGGCAGCTGTTTGACAATCCTTGGGCTGGCAATAGGCTTAAACTGGTATCAAGACGTCGATCAGACCAGACCCCCCGTAGACCTTGAAGCCAAGCCCACCCTCGCCCCTGATGCCCAATACTGGAATGCCTACGACAACTGTAGCATCTCATACCCTCGACTGGATGGAGTAGAAAATGGCGTGGCGCACATTGCACTGCAGCTGAATACCCCACGGAACGTAGACGCCAAGCAGGCCGCCGAGAAGGACAAAGTGCACTACGTCCCTACCCCGCGTGCCGTAGACCCCCGAACCGATACATGGGTTAATAACCTTTCAATCTTTTCCCCGCTTGCCGATGGCCCCAATGAGGCGACGTTGACCGTTTCAATGGCCGAGCTTGGTCTTAGCGGCGACAAAAACGTTGATGTATTTGTGGAAGCTACCGATGAATTGGAAAAAAATGGCGTAAGACAATACTGCGGCAGGATGGCCGTCGAAGGCACCAACCAGTCCGTAACACTCGTGGAACTACGTCATTCAGATCCGGCAGATCCAAGTCCGTTGCCAGCGCGCCAGCGTTTTGACCCGCAAGGCTAAATGGCTAGTCGCGCGTTTACATCAAACAAAAAGACCGACACTTTTCAGGTCGGTCTTTTTGCCACAAATAAAGCTCCCAGTCATCCTTACAGATGAGTGGCTCGCAATGAGCTATACAGGTTTTTGTTTTGAAAGGTCTTGTCGTAAAGACTGATACTAACTATACATCGAGGTCGTCGAGTTCTGCAAGCTCTTGACGGGTTTTAGTTACAACAGTGCTGTTGTTGTCGCTATAGTCGTCGACGGCTGCATTGTCGTCGTTTGTTTGATAGGCGCTTGATGTGCCGCCTACGCCGTTATCTACAATCTTTAGATTGTAACGTGCGTCGTTTTTCGTACCAAGGGCACGAAGTAATGTTCGTAAACTCTGGGCAGTCGCACCGCGCTTACCGATTACTCGTCCTAAGTCTTCTGGATCTACTGTCAATTCTAACAGGACACCCTTCTCGTCTATACGCCGTTCAACACTGACGGCATCCGGGTTGCTTACCAGAGACTTGACGATGAACTCTACAAACTGTTGGTCTATACTAGTCATGTCAGGAACTCCTTCCAATTATTGGTTAACGTATTATAACAAAAAATGAAGCAGCTCTATCAGTGAGCTGCTTCATTGACAACGCTTGTTACACTATGCATCAGATGCAGTGTCGTCGGAAGTTGTCGCTTCGGCAGCTTCTGTAGGGGCCTGGGCCTCTGTTTTGGCCTCGTCAGGCCGGTTCTTTCGGAGCTTGTCTGGGTTACGAGTAGTGCCAGATTTGCCCTCAGAAAGTTTTACCCATTCAGGTAATTTAATTCCTTCGCTCTTCAGCAAACGTGCAGCTCGGTCCGAAGGCTGAGCGCCGTTGCCTAAATAAAAAGCAGCTTTTTCTTTGTCGAGGGTAGTTGTTTTGGCGTGTGGATCGTGGCTGCCCAAAAGTGCAACAACCTTGCCGCTTGTCGGAGTCAGACGTGATTCTTGAACCACAACGCGGAACATTGCGTGACCCTTACGACCAGTACGTTGCATGCGAATAGCTAACATAAGTTTAGTGGATCTCTCTTTCGTTATCTTTTAGATTTCTATACGAATCTTGCTATATTTTACAGATAACCGCCCCTGATGTCAAACGAAATGGAACGACTGTTACAAGTCATAGAGGAATTTTTCCATACAGCCGTCACCTTGGAGCATATCCCCATAATCCCGATGCAAGTAAAACTGTCGCTTTCGCTCTGTGGCATAAAGCTGCAACACGAGAGCACCAGAACTTCTTGCATGAGATTCCATATACCTCAGCATTTCACTGCCAAGGCCAAGACCCCGTAAATTTTGAGGGACAGCAAGCGAGTCGAGATACATCGCCCGATTGGTCACAAAGTACTGCTCGTCTAAGATAGCAACTGCTCTCAAATTACGATTCGCACTATCAACAAGGGCGCAATGCTGCGTCGTTTGGTCGTAGGCAATCCCCAGGTTTTCTCGCGCATCATCGTCAGTCCAGATATCGGCGTCAATACAGTTTTCACCCCAACCATAAACGTCACAAAGAATAAGCCGTGCGACCGCATTGCTCCAGGGATGATCGGGGGTCAAATTAAATTGCTGTAATGCGAGCAGATCGGACATGTCGTGATAGGGATCTATTTTTTATAGAGGGCAAGGGCGGCTTCGGCGGCTTTTTGCTGACCCATCTGTTTGCTTGGGCCGACGCCAGTTCCACGCAGTTGGTTATTTATAAACACACCGACGGTAAAGGTTTTGTCGTGGTCGGGGCCTTCTTCCTCGAGGACCTTATACACAGGAGTGTGCCCATCGCGGCTCTGCGCGACTTCTTGAAGGTGCGATTTGGGATCCATCCATGAACCGGTGGCTAATATCTGTTCAAACGTGCTCAGAATACTTTCGGTAATAAACTTTTTGGAGGTTTCGTAGCCTTTATCTAAATAGATTGCACCGACGACCGCTTCGTATGTATTGGCCAAAATTTGAGCGCGGGCGCGGTCGGTGCCGCGTTTTTCACCGCGACTGAGACGAAGAAGTGGCTCAAAGCCGAGACGCGCGCCAGCAGCGCTAATGCTCTCGGTGCGCACGAGG
The DNA here is from genome assembly GCA_964610985.1 of uncultured Candidatus Saccharibacteria bacterium. GTDB lineage: Bacteria > Patescibacteriota > Saccharimonadia > Saccharimonadales > UBA4665 > JARIHD01. Next base: position 64,942 of record CAZSZJ010000001.1, read on the forward strand.
GCGCTGCGCCAGTTGGTCAAAATACCCTCTGGTTCTTCGAAGTTGGTGTATAAATATTCGGTAACTACCAATTCGAGCACGGCATCGCCCAAAAACTCCAGCCGCTCGTTGTGAATAGGGGCGGTTTTTTTGTGCTCGTTTACATAAGAGCGATGCGTAAAAGCCAGAACTAGGAGGCTGATATCGTCGAAGGTAAGACCAAGCTGCTGTTTGGCAAAAGTCTGATAAGCGCTAAAATCCATGGAATTGTACCTTTGTTATAACCGAGATTCGCGGATCTTTTTCATACCCACGAGAATTAGTTTACCAATGTCGTCATAGGCAATTTTGTCGATTGCTTGCGCGGTTGGCAGCCAGCGAATATCACTGAGCCAGTCTTCGGGCTGCAACTTATCGGTGTCGCCAAGACCTTGCACCAGATAAATATGCATAGTCATAAGCACCAGGGTCTGCCCGCGACGGTAACGAAAATTAACTTTGCCCAGCCAGTTAAAAACCTTCATTTCTTGTAGACCGGTTTCTTCGCGGATTTCGCGCTCGGCGGTCCCTTTGGGCTCTTCGTCTGGCTCGACGTGTCCTTTGGGAATGGTCCATCGATTTTTAGCATCTTGAATCAACAAAATTTCCAGCCGCCCCTCTTTTTTGGGATTGCGACGGAAAATAATACCACCCGATGTCGTCTCACGCACCACTTCCTGAATCGTCGGACGTCGACCGGGGATAAACCGGCGGATTCCTTGGATTGGCTTGGGTCGTTTCATGACGTTATCCTTCTTTCTTTGGATCCTCAGATTGGGTCGTTCCAGATGACGCATCGTCGTCAGTACTGTCATCAGCGATTGCCGTGTCGGCAGGTACGGGGTTATCGGTAGAAGCCACTCCGTCGTCGCCATCGCGTTGCCGCAGCGCTGTTCCCAGCACGCCATTGATGAACTTGGAGGAATTTTCGCTGCCGAAGGCTTTGGCCAGCTCTACCGCCTCATTGATGACGACCTTTGGTGGCACATCCGGTTCGTACAAAAGTTCGTACAAACCCATGCGCAAAACTACCCGATCCATGCGCGCAATTTGGTCAATCGGCCACTCAGGTGCGATGGGCTGCAAGCGCTCATCAAGCTCTGCGGCTTTGGCATGCACGCCACGAACAAGACGCACGATGAAGTCTTTATCTTCGACTGTGCCCTCGTAGCGAGTAATATTGCGCGTCAATATGGCATCAAGGCTAACATCGACATCGCCAGCTCCTCGACGAAAATCTTCTTCGTAGAGCGTCTGCAATGCAATGATGCGACCAAGGTGACGGTTTGATGCCATATTGTTAAGCGCTTTCCCTTACGTTACCCACCGAAGTGAAATTAAGCAGCTTTTGCTCTTGCGGTAACTGCTTTGATGCTAGCCGTAAGCTTTTTACCGCTCTTTTTTGCGGTGGTAAAAACCTTGACGGGAGATGTTGCGTTAACTGCGTTAGCCAGCTTCAAACGGTGGTGGCTATCACCAGTGCCCGAGCGGCGTGCAGATGTACGTTTCTTTGGTTTACCCATTGGTAGGGGAACTCCTTAACCTGTTGATCTGTTATTTCTTAATAACTTGCTAGTCATTATATCCGATTTGCGCAGTAATCTCAAGGGGTGAGACTGAGCTTCTTTTAGCATAGCAACTTGCTACTGCTCAATTGCTGAAGAAATGCGCCTCACTCATTCGTCCTGTGCCAACCGCAACCACGGCACTGTATGGCACTTGTATGGTGTGACACGGTCCAAAGCCTCACCGTGCATAACCCAGGCAGACAGTAGACGCATCCTCTCCATATTTATAGGCGGCAGATCAAATGATCGTCTGTACAGCATAAGCTCAAAATTTTATACGATCCTGGTCACTCAGGCAAGCGTGTAGTACACTTGTTCGGTAAATTTGGAGCGTATTATGGGCAAATCGAATCACGACAGAACAGCGTATACCGTTCCCGCTCTCGTGACAGTACTGGAAGGGCGCCTGAAAAAAGTTGGCGAACATAATAAACAGGGTGACAAGGATTACGTGTACCGTCCGGATATGGTTCGCGATTATTTAGGCGCAGCCTCCATGAAGATGCAGCCAGGAACCAGCGAGGCCTTCAGACGCAGCGGTGCACACCGCGCGGAAGTCGTCGAGAGTCCGGGCAACATCTTGTCGCGCGTCGCATCATTCGCTGGTTTAGGCATAGCAGCCATGATCGTACTCGTTGGCTCTAACTCCATCGAAAGCCGACAGGATAATGTAACACCACGGGATCATACTGAGTTGGTTATCGCGCCTGGCGCCGAACCGCTTAGCCCACAACAAAACTGACCAATTTGCCAGGCACAAAAATGGTTTTGCGGATTTCTTTGCCGGATAAGTATTCGACGATTTTGGGATCAGCCTGAGCTGCCTCGATAATCTGGTCTTTGGTGGCGCTCGCAGGCATTTGGATTTGAGCACGGACTTTGCCGTTGACCTGCACCACGATGGTTAATGTGTCGCTGACAAGATACTTTTCTTCGTAAGCTGGCCATTTACTGGTATGGATTGAAGTTTCGTGGCCAAGTTGCTGCCATAGCTCTTCGGTCATGTGCGGCGCGAATGGTGCAAGCAGCTGCAGGAATGTCTCTACGGCCCAGCGCCAGGTGTCGCCGTGAACCCCCATGGGGATGGTCAATTTGAGCTTATATAGATGATTCAGCGTTTCCATAAGCGCAGCGATGGCAGTGTTAAAGCCCATCTCTTCGAGGTCTTTGCCGACGCGGTGGATGGCATGGTGCATGGCGCGCTTTAGTTCGTCGTCGGTAACTACGATATGGTCTTTGTCGTCGGTTGCCGATTCGATAACCTCTTGGGTGAGTGTCCATGTGCGCTGCAAAAAGCGAAAACTGCCGCCCATACCCTCGACACTCCAGGCAGCGGATTGGTTCCAAGGACCGATAAATAGCTCCATGATACGGATGGCGTCGGCGCCGTAACCTTGGTCAATCAAGCCGTCGGGTTCGATGGTGTTGCCCTTGCTCTTGCTCATTTTTTGGCCATCAGGAGCAAGGATCATTCCTTGATTGCGCAGGGTTTTGAAGGGCTCGCTAAAGTCAATCAGGCCTTCGTCTTGCATGACTTTCGTCCACATACGAGCATATAGCAAGTGCATTACGGCATGTTCGGCGCCGCCGATATAGTCGTCGACGGGCAGCCAGTGTTTTGATTTGTCGGCATCAAACGGTTTTTCGCTGTTGTGCGGGTCGGCGAAGCGCAGGAAATACCAGCTGGAACAAGCAAAGCCGTCCATGGTATCGGTTTCGCGCTGGGCAGGGCCATCACACTGAGGACAAGTAGTGTTTACAAATTCTTCGACGCGGGCCAGCGGACTACGGCCATCGCCGGATGGTTCAAAACTTAGCATGTCGGGCAGGACAACTGGCAATTGGTCTTCGGGAACGGGTACGGTACCACATTTTTCGCAGTGGATCATGGGGATTGGCGCGCCCCAATAGCGCTGGCGACTAATCAACCAATCGCGGATTTTGTAGTTGGTGCGCTCTGATCCGATGCCTTTTTGTTCTAGGTCAGCGATGATCTTTTCGCGTGCTTCACTAGCTTCCAGGCCGTCATATTCGCCGGAGTTTATCAGCGTACCCTCGCCGTGCGTACGCTGATCATCGGGTTCGTCGTTTTGTACAACGCGCACTATAGGCAGATCAAATTTCTGAGCAAAAGCCCAGTCGCGTTCATCGTGAGCTGGCACGGCCATGATTGCGCCGGTTCCGTATCCAGCCAATACGTAATCGGCCGTCCAGATGGGAATACGCGCGCCGTTGACCGGATTCATGGCGTAGGTGCCGGTAAAAACGCCGGTTTTTTCGCGACTGGTTTCTTGACGCTCGATATCGCTTTTGACTCCCGTCTGCTTGATGTACCCCTGGACAGCTTCGCGCTGGCCGTCGGTAGTAATTTGCTGGGTTAGCGGCGCCTCAGGAGCGACTACCATGAACGTCGCACCGTACAGAGTGTCAGGCCGTGTAGTGAATACGTTGATAACCTGCTCACTGCCCTCTATTTTAAAGTTGACCTCTGCGCCTTGACTGCGCCCAATCCAGTTGCGCTGCATGCTCTTGATAGAATCAGTCCAGTTCAGGTCGTCTAGATCGGCAACTAAGCGGTCGGCGTAATCGGTAATTTTAAAGAACCATTGTGGCAAAGCCTTTTTTTCGACCACGCTGCCGCAGCGCCAACAGACGCCGTTTTCCACCTGTTCGTTGGCTAGCACCGTTTTGTCGACCGGACACCACCATTGCAAGCTTTCTTTTCGGTACGCTAAACCCCGCTTGTGCAACAGCAAAAAGAACCACTGCGTCCATTTGTAATATTCAGGATCAGAACTGGCAAATTCCCGCGACCAATCATAGCCAAAACCCATCTGGGCTAGCTGTTTTTTGAACCGAGCGGTGTTTTGGGAAATCGCCTCTTGGGGACTGATGCCGGTTTTGATGGCATAATTTTCGGCTGGCAGGCCAAACGCATCCCATCCCATGGGATGCAGCACGTTATATCCCTGCATGCGCGCAAAACGCGTCAACGCATCACCAATCGTATAATTGCGCACGTGGCCGACATGCATGGCGGCACCGCTGGGGTACGGAAAATACTCCAAAATGTATTTTTTGGGCCTCGTAGCGTCTTCACTGGCCTCATATAGTTTGTCTTGTTCCCATTGCTGTTGCCATTTTGGCTCGATTTCTTTGGGATTGTAGCGCTTCACGTTATAAACTCCTCAGTTTTGTAGGTCTTTACAGTTATTATATCCGATACAAGAAGAAAACGCCCCTACTGGGCGAGCAACATGGTGCGGCTGAGTGATATGTTTATTTGCATAGTGGCAATAGCGGTCTGCTATAATAGCGATCTTTAAGAAAGAGTATACCATGAACACACCCGAATTTCACTACGAAAGCCCCGATGTTCCTATGCTGATATTGGAGGAGGCCGGACTTTTTAGGCCCGGTTTTAACGACACCATCGATATGCCTTCGGGCAAACGGCTACGGGGTTTTTCAGATCATGAATTCATATCTCTGAGTAATGATGCGAACTTTCCGGTATATGTTTTTAAGATGCAGTTATTTGTGGACACTCCCCGCCCCGGTCTGGATTCTATCACCTTTGCGGCCGGCAACATGGAGCGCTTAAACTACCCTGAGCGGCATCCCGATATGTATATGGGTCGCCTTATGACGCGTGGGCTTGCGTATATAGAGCAGACATTGCGCGAAGGCCAGCCCGTCCATCAGGTTAAAACCACGTGGCATGCCCAAATGAACGAGCTAGGAAGACCGCAATCGACCGATTTTATAGAATATCTTAATAATAGGTTGCACCGCGGTAATACTGCATCAAGAGCTGCGGCTGATACTTGGTCAGGCAGATGGGCGCGTTCACAGCGTTTTACCGAAGCCGTACCAAACTATTTTAGTGCCGGAGACACGTACATGGATGTCAGATTTAGACGGCCTCTTGAGTCTAACCAACCGGACTTTAGCGGCTAAAATATTGCCCTTGGTCACCAGGCGAAAGATTAAGAAGCTGACTAACCGTAACAAATTGATACTGTTGTTTGAGTACCGGGATCGCTTGGTCGATAGCCGTCACTGTTGATGGATAGGTATCGTGCAGCAGGATAATCGCCCCCGGGCGAGCGGCCTGGATTATGCGTTCAGAAATCTTGGCCGCCGTGTAGCCCTTCCAGTCTTCGGGGTCGACATTCCAGCGGACAACAGTGAGGTGATTGTGCGCAGCCACCATCTGGTTTACGGCGCCGTAGGGCGGGCGGAGTGTTTTTGGCGCAGGCACGCCAGCGTCGACGATTGCGCGTTGCGTTCGGGTTAGCTGCGACTCCATATCTTCGGGTGAAAGCGCAGAAAGGTCAGGATGACTCCAGCTGTGATTGCCTATTTCGTGGCGGTCGTTATGAATGCGGCGCAGGACCGCCTCGTGACCGGATACATGCGAACCGACCACATAGAAGGTGGCGTGCACCTGGTATTTGGCAAGCAGCTCAAGGATGTGTGGGGTTGTGTGTTCGTTGGGACCGTCATCAAAGGTGAGCGCGATACAGGGTACCAGCGAACAGGTTGACAGTGCGGCTTGCGGCTCCTGGGATGTCGCTCCTAGCGCCGTTCCCTGCCGCGAGAATAGCATGGAAGAATAGCTTGCTTGGCGTTGCCACGTACCAAGCAGGCTTATGCCGAGGCATAACACTACGAAGCCGACCACGAGTTGTGGACGGGCTAACCATGTAAATAATTGCGGCATTCGCGGGTGCGGGATGCGTTTCATAAGCGACACTTCTTTCTGACGCTCCTAAAATTGCTGCAGGTAGCTGGTCGAAAAACTTGTCGTGAGGGCTTGTTTTTTGGCAAACCGTTCTTCGGCTAGCTTTATGAGTTTCTCGACAAGACTCACAGTCGAGACGCCCGCCCGGCTCCAGTTGTGAGCATACAAGCTACCCGGTAACGGATTAACTTCGTTAAAATACACCTGCTTGGCTTTGCTGTCGATCAGCATGTCGACACGTGCAAGGCCGCCGCATCCCAGGGCGCGGTAAACGGCCAGACCGATGCTTTCGGCTTCTTCATACAGGCCTTTGGGCAGTTCGGCTGGCATGCGGCTGTAGCCCTGTGCGCCCTGTCCGTCTTGGGTCCCGCCTTTTCCTTTGCCCTTGCCGCCCTGCATGTATTTGGTATCAAAGTCGAAAAAGTTTTCGGATTTGAGTAGTGGCTCTTCCAGAAGGGCTGGTCGAAGGCGTTCGTTGCCCATGATGGGCAGAGTGACTTCGATCAGATTTTCGACACCTTCTTCAACCAGGGCGCTCGTGTCGTAATGCAGCGCCACTTCAATGGCATTGGCCAGGTCTTTTTTGTGCGTCACGCGGCTGATGCCGATGCTCGACCCTAGATGTGCTGGTTTTACGAATACCGGATATCGGAGTTCTTGGTTGATTTTTTTGTGCCATTCTTCGTGACCGGATTCGTAGGCCGGTTTGCTAAAGCTCACGAATTTTGCCGTAGGAATGCCATGTGCAACGGCGACTTGTTTGGCCAAAATCTTGTCCATGGCAATGACGCTGGATTCCATATCGCAGCCGACATACGGTACGTTGGCCATTTCACAAATTGCCATGAGTTCGCCGTCTTCACCGTGCGTACCGTGTGTGGCGGGAAATACCACGTCGGGGTGATGGATGATATCGCGGCCCAGACGGGCGCGCTCCACCAGCTTGAGGCCCTCGTCAAAAAGCAGCGAAACTGGCTGTTTTTTGGCCAGAATGTCTTCCAGATCAGCAGACTGGAAAGTGCTGATTTTTTTGAACTCGTCACCGACATACCATTTGCCCGTTTTGGCGATGTAAACCGGCAAAACCGTGTACTTTTTGGAGAGTTCAAGCGGTTTAATAACCGATGCGATCGCCGTCAAAACAGATATGTCGTGCTCAGTGGAGCGCGAGCCAAACACAACTGCGACGATCGGCCTTTTCATAGGTTTAAGTATACCACGGCTGCGGCGTGACCGCTTTTCTAGGCGTAGTTATCGGTCCAGTCGTTTTGCATAAGTACAACGTCGCCAGCCGCCACAAATGACGCCAGATTACTGTAGAAATCGAGTGGATCGTCTTCGAAGCGGATTTCTTTGGCATATCCGGTCACTTTTAGGCCCTTTACGATATGGGGTGTGGTCGAATTTTGCATGAGTACCACGATGTCCGGGTTGGCTTCGGCAATCAGACGGCCCATTTCTTCGTGGACACGACGTGTTTCGCGGCCCTGGTCTACCAGGCCAGGTGTAATGTAAATTTTGCGGCGTGCTGACAGGTCTTTTAGCGCGCGGGTCCCGGCCCGAACGCCCTCGATGTTACCGTTATAGGTGTCATCGATAACCCAGGCACCAGCGGTTTCGTACGGTTGCATGCGATGCTCGAACGGTTCGGTCTTGGCGATTCCGGCCACAATTTGCTTTTCGGTAAGGCCAAACAGGTCGCCGAGCGCAGCCGCCAAAGCGAGCGGTCCGACTTGGTGACGGCCGACGAGTTTGCTATGCAAGTGCAGCGTCTTTTTGCCCTTTTTGAGTGTAAACCGAACTCCGTCCACACCTACCGTCACGTCACTTGCTCTCCAACCCAGAACACCGCTTTCGTTGTATGCGTTATAGGCAGGGTGCGCCGTGAGGTAATCGCGTGTAAATGGTGATTCGCTATTTACATAGACCTGTGACTCGTCGACATAGGTGCCCACCGAAAAGATATCGGCTGCGGCACGTTGTACGGTCTTGTAGCGGTCAAGATGTGCTGGTGCGATGCCGGTGATAATGGCATGGGTGGGATGCGTAATCTTGGCAAACCGCGCCACGTCGCCCGGCGCCCCCTCGCCGTATTCAATGAGAATGATGTCTTCTTGTCCGGTCAGTTTTTCGGCGAAATGGGCGTGCGAAATGGGCACATTTTTGTTGGCGGGCGTGGCGGCAACTTTTTTGTCTTCGCCAAGTACGGTTAGCAGTAGCTCTTTCATGCTGGTTTTGCCGTAACTGCCAGCAATGGCTAGGCGCACTCCCGGATGTTCCCGGAATATTTTTTCAGATCGCCTAATACGCACGCGTTGCCGAGGTTTTACGATAAACACTCTGCCAAGCGCGAGCGGAATAACCGCCAGATGCGCCCAGATAATCGGATATGAAATGATCAGCGCCAAGCCAAATTGCCAAGCGCCCATCGTTCCCTGGAAGTACCAAAAACCAATCAGTATAAGCCCTGCCACGATTTGCAGCCGCATGCCGATACGCAGTGCCCATAACAGCATGAGCGCCGGTCCAGTGTAGTCGAGCGACCGTCGATATGTCACTCTCGAGAAGTCATTGGTGCGCCAAAACCACTTCAGAAATGGCAGCGCCTGGTATTCAGTGTTTTGCAGCATATACACCAGAACCGCCGAGTAGCGCCGACCATACATACTAAAGAGACCGCGGAGCATTACAAGAACTCCTTGATTGCTTTTTGGACGTCATCGGCGCGGTCGATATGTACAAAATGTCCGGCGCCGGGCAGGATTTCGAGCGTAGAGTCGGTCATGAGTTCGTGGAACTGGCGGCCATACCAGACGGGCGCATCTTCGTCGAGTTCACCGTAGATCAGGAGCACAGGCATATTTAGCTGCGCGGCATCGGCGCGAACATCATCAGTCACGACGCGTTTAAACGTCTCCTGCAAATGTTCGGCGACGAGCATGTCTGAACCGATGGTTTTGTATACCTTACGGCGCAATTTCTTTTTGAGCTGTGCGGGCAGCGGCGACGTGACGAGCTTGCCGGTTTTGACTAGGATACGGAGGGTGTGATTGCGGCCCTTATATTCGTTTCGGATACCGGCGGATGATAGCAAGACCAGTCTTTCAACCTGGAACGCGCCTTCGGCAAGACCACGGATAGCCATGGCACCACCGTTGGAATGACCGATGATGGCGTAAATATTGCCTGCATCAATCTTTTTTAGAAAATGCTGCACAAACTGCACATAGTCATTTAACCCCCAAGACTCTTTAGGGGTTTGGGTTCCGCCAAAACCAGGAAGGTCAAGTGCGATAACCTCGTAGTCTTTTTGCAGACTCGCGCCAAGTGCACGAAGACCAGCCGCACTATCCGCCCAACCATGAAGCAGGACAACAACCTTGCCCTTACCGCTGCGCTCGTAGCGCGTCATAAGAGAATCAACAACAACTTGCATGTACTAATTATACGCTACAACGGCCGGCGTCCAGTTGCCTAAATCAAAAATATCAATGCAATTACTACAATGACGAACACACCTGCACCAACCAGGATAAGCATTTTTTTGCTGTTGTGGCCGCTGGGTGCAGGTACGGGAGCAACCGGTGGCATGGTATTTGGTGACGGATCCGGTTGGTCGGTGACGGGCGCCAAGGGTGCCTGCGGTCCGGGAGCATCCGAGGGGGCGGGTGTGATGTCCAATTCTGTTAGTGTTGGGTCGCCTGTAGCACCAAGCCGGTCGGTTGAGCCGGATTGTCCTGGAGCACCAGGGGTCGGGGCACCTTCGGCCGGGTCTGAGGGCAGGCTTGCCACCTGGTCGGTTGGCGCTTCGGAGGTAAGCGAAGGCATGTCGCCTACGGCGCCACCCGCTGCCGCCGAGCCAATACCGGCGCTTGTTTCGCTATCAAATGAGGTGCTATCGAGGTCGGAATTTCGTGACGATGTATTAGTTGTATCAGCAGCCGAACTCTGACCGTCGGTGATGTCTACCGATACTTCCTGGCTAGGCTGCGCCTGTGCCGCGACATCTTGCGGTTCATCTTGTTTTGGCATTGAGGGAGCCGAGTTGTCGGCGCTGTTTTTTGGTTCCATAGACATCTTCCAAGCTTTATTTAATACGTATAATACAGATTATACATAAGCGCGTTCCCATTCCCAAAAAGTACGGCCTTGTATTTGGGGCCGTACTTTTTAGTTACTGGCGTTAGCGTCCTCAATTTGCTTATTTGCGCTTGAGTTCCCAGCGCCCCGAATAGATGTCGGCGACATCTTTGTCGTGGTCGCGGCCGATGCCGACCCATTTGCCGCTCATAGCGTCGGTGTCTTCGTTGATAAGCAGCTGCAGTGCACCGCTGTAGATCATGCCCTTAAATTCACCAGTCGGCGACGTGGTTTCGTGCCAGGTGCCAGTGGCGACATTGCCATCTATAGTCAGACGGACCAGGATATATGCGCCCATATCGTTGGGCTGGCTTTCCAGCACCAAACTGTTGCCTTGTTGATATACGCTTACGTCGTACTCACTTGTCTCTTCGCCCTCGTGGTTGTTGCTCGGAAACCAGTAGGTCGAGTGCCATGTGCCACTAAAGGTGTAGTTTTGCTTTGCCATATCGTCAGCCTCACTTTGCTTAACTGTATGCTAGGAGTCTTTATTGTATCAGGCGTGGCGCCCCTGTGCTAGATCTGTTTGCAATCTGGGGGATTTAGAGAGGTTTAATTGGGGCGGGCGTGTCTGCGAGCATGTACCAAAAGAACCCCCCATAAATCTTTCACCATATCAAGGGGAAATTTGCTATCATACCCAACATAGTATAGAAAAGTAAATCGTGATAATTAAAAGACGAATTAGCCCTATCAAGACACTGCACCGCGCTTGTAAAAAAGCGTCTAGCCTATACATTGCGCTCATTTCCCGCAAAGCCTCGCAGCGTTGGCTCATAATATTCGGTCTGGCGGCGCTCTTTTTGTCCACGGTATATTGGTCGCTACTGGGGGCGGATATCCACCGCGGCAATGCCGACCAGCTGGTTGACGGCTATTTGTTTGAGAGTCTTAAGACCTTTACGGGCGCTCAATTTCCTGGCGCCCATACCTTCCTTCTCAAATGGCCGCTGTTCGCGCTTCTGCCATTGTTCAACTTTTCACTGTCCGGTTTTGCATTTTTGACCGTCCTCATGACCATCGCCACCGTTGGCATACTGGCCTGGATTTTGTACAAAATAGATAGACGTCCGCTCGTTTTTACAGCGTTTTGTTTGGGCCTCGCATGCATATTTTTGATGATTCCGGCGCAACCACACGACAATGCCCTGCTCCCCGTTAATATGGCTATGATTACCACCCGCAATCTGGAATACGCCGTATATCTGGCCGCTTTGTATGTGATTATGCGGCGACCCCTAAAATCGTGGGGTGTAGCAACATCATTCGTGGGACTGACGTTGCTATTCGCAAGCGACAAGCTTTTTGCAGTGTTGGCGGTGGGTAGCGGCCTGCTCGCGTATATTTTATTTCGTCTGGCGGTTCAAGTTAGACTGACTGTTGCTTCGCTGCAGTGGCTGGCTGTAAGTCTTGTTGCAGCGGTCGCCGCAAACGGGCTACTCTGGGCGATCAATGCCGTCGGTCTGACAAATATCGTAAGCGAAGCGTCAGCGTCACCCTTTGCCCTGACGCACGAGCCGCGTAATATCGCCCTCGGAATTATCTTTGGACTAGGTTCTCTACTCACCAACTTCGGAGCCAATCCGGTATACGACCTGGCCGTGCTCAAAGAACTGCCCCGATTACTACTAGACCGTTTACAGCATCCATCCAGCATCGTATTTTTGGCGAACTTCAGCGCGTTTGCCGCGGCCGTGTTCGCCACATGCAAAGTCTTGCTGTTAGGAATCCGCTCGCGCGCTAACCAGCTCACGCCGGATGTCGGCATGGCCGTGCTTTTAACATTGGCCACAGTCACCGCGGGCGGTGCATACGTTTTTACCGACCACTACCACCCCGTCGATGCGCGATACCTTTTCATTGGCTTCTTTGCGCTGGTTATTTCGCTGGCAGTATATGTGCGGTCACTCAAAAAACTGCCGAGGGGCTTGTTAGCCGGGCTCATATTAATAGGTGCAGTCATTCTGCCGCTGGCCGTGCTGCACGCCCATGACAGCCACGCCCGTGCCGCGCGCCTCTTTGCCGAACGGGACGACCGCAATAAAATCATCGCGCGCGTCATAACCGACACACGCACCAATGTTCTAGTCGGCGACTACTGGAGTGTAATTCCAATCCGGCAGTATCTGCCGGCGAATTACCACCTCACTATCGTGCCACAGGGCGACTGCAAAACGCCTTATCCTGTCTTGAATAGTGAAGCTTGGCGAGCCGACCTACGAAACACGCGTTTTCTGTATCTTGCCAGACAGACCAAACTGGATCAAAAGGGCGTCTATAACAATTGTGAGCTCAAAGACATCATAAAAACGTACGGTGCACCAAACGCCAACTACGTTCTGGCGGGCAGCACCGCCAACCCGAGCGAAATGTTGTTTTTGTACCAGCAGGGCATCCGCAGCAGCCGGCCCGTCGAGGACCCCAAAGACGCCGTTCTCCCCCGTCCGCCCGAACGCCTGCGAAACACGACCTGCCAAACCGGCACTATCTTGAACGTTGTGGCGCATGAAGACGACGACCTGTTATTCATCAATCCCGACACCAAACAAGCCATAAATGCAGAAAAATGCGTCCGCACCGTATTCGTCACATCCGGCGACGCGGGCGGCGAAGCGAAATATTGGAAAGGCCGTGAACTGGGCGCAAGGGCCGCATACGCCGCGATGGCCGGCAAAAAAGATGTCTGGGGGGAGCGCGTCATTCGATTTGGCGATCGCTACATCACCGTTGCGACCCTCGAGGACAATCCAAATATTTCACTGCTATTCATGCATCTGCCCGACGGCAATCTACGAGGGCAAGGCTTCCGTCGCGCCGGCCACCGCGTGAGCCTTGAGTTGCTTGAAAAAGGCCGGATAGAGACGATCACGGCGCTTGACAGCGAATCAACCTACACCCGATCCGATCTAACAAATGTACTGACAGACATAATGCGGCTCTATTCCCCTACAGAGGTACGCACCCAAAATCCCACAAAAGATCCGGCCGTCTTTGATCACAGCGATCACATTGCCGTCGGACGCCTTACGCGCCTAGCATACGAGCAGTATCATACCGAAAAACCCGAATCTGCGATTGCGTATTATATGGGATATCCAATCAGCGACCTTGAACCCAATCTATCCACCGAAGACATCCTGGATAAACAGCGCACCTTCCTAATCTACGGAATCTTTGACGGCGCCGCCTGCCGCACCATGGACGAATGCCGGCACACGGCATACGAGCCATTTTTGCAGCGCCAGTATAAAATGGACGCCAAATAATAAAAACCGGCATGTGTATGCCGGTTTCTTTTCCTCTGTAATCGAGGGTTCTAATTCAAAATTGGTGGAGCTACAGGGACTTGAACCCTGGACCTCTTCCATGCCATGGAAGCGCTCTAGCCAACTGAGCTACAGCCCCAATCCGATATATTCTACCAGGTCACCCCTGATATGTAAACGTCTGTGTGCCCCGTTAGAATATCCGTTTGGCGCGCCCAATCGTAAAGGCAAAGAAACAAAGTGACAGGCTCATCAGCACAATCACGGCATATGCCCACGGCTGGTGCTGAAATGGCAGCCCGATATTCATGCCGTACATACCAAACACGACGTTAGGCAGCGTAATAAGCACTGTCGCCCCGGTCAGGATTTTCATAGTGCGGTTCAGGTTATTGGAGCTGATCGATGAATATGCTTCGCGGATGTTTACGATGGATTTGATGTTGGAGCTACAGGCCTCGATAGACTGCTCGTTGTTCAAAAGCAGATCTTCGATGATATCCTGATCTTCTTCAAAGAGCGGGATGTAGCGGCCGCGCAGCAACCGCCGTAGCGTCGCGTTGGTCGGCATTAGGGCAGCCAAGAATTCATTTAGCTCGTCTTCGATCAGCACAAAATCGATGAAATCCTGGTTGCTGATCTCGTGACCACGCAGACGCGACCGGATGAGTTTAATTTGTTTGCTGGTCCCGTTAATGTAGCGGTCATACTGTTCGACCACTTCGTGCAAAATTTGCAGGATGAGCTTGGTGCGCTGGGTAGTGGCAAAGTCGATCTTACCGTTCAAAAATGTATCTAGGCCGGGCATACGCACCAGCGAAATCGTCATTACAATGTCTTCGCTAAATACAAAAAGCAGTGGCATCGTTACCAGCTCGGCCTCGGCGTTTTTGTAGGCGTAGCGTACGAAAATGTAGGTCTGTTCGCCTTCTTTTTCCAGACGGGGCATTTCGTCTTCGTCGAGCGCGTCTTGGATGTGGCCGGGGTCAACCTTAAATTTGGACACCAGGTGCTGCAGCTCAGCGTCGGTCGGCGCTTCGACGTAGACCCAGCTTTTTTGCTTGTATTCGCTCAGTTCCTGAACCTGTTGGCTGCGCAGGCTTTTGTAATAGTACTTGATCATGGCGATTCCCTTCTTGCAAGCACACCCTAGTTTCGCTTTGCTTTTATTGTAGCAGCGAGCAGGCAATTTAGTTAATCTTTCGCGCTTTTCGTGAACAGCGAACAAAAAAGAAAAGAACCGCCCCGCATTTTTGCGGGACAGTCTTTGTTTCGTGCGCGCCCACCCAGCGACGCTGACATACTTCTTTTTTTTGGAAAGTTTTTGTTTCACGCGCCGCTTCCGAGCGCACGATTACTTTAATCATAACCGTTAATGCCTAAATGTCAAGTAGCCCTCAGAATATGAGGGCGAGCAAGTGCTTTTCGGTGCAATTTTCTGCTATTCCGCCTCGAGAAACGTACGAAGTTCTTCAACAGCCTTGCGCCGATGACTAAATGGCACTAACTCCTCATCGCTCATCTGCGCATACGTCTTTTCGGAACCATCAGGAATAAATACACTGTTCCAGCTGAGGCTGCTTTTCCAGGCCGTAGCTTCATCACTGCTGCGTGGTTCTGGGGCAACCTGTCCGGGTACGTGACCCTCAAACACATGCATTTCTGTACCGTCAAAATAAGCATACATAATAGACGCTGCTGCGCGCCGATCATCGTACCCCTGCATAATTTTACAAAGACCGTCGTTGCCAACCTCTTCTAAAAACCACTTGATCATCGTGCCCGGGAGCCGACCGAGAGCATTAAACGTCAGCGCCACATCTTCTACCAACACTGGTGCGCCGACAATTCCATACGCACTGCGCGCCTTATGCTCCACCACGGCACGCAGATCGAGCGACTGCAATTCTTCCAAATCCACTTTCTGATGGTTCACCGGGCTGCCTAGCCATTTAGCCAGATAATCTGCCTTATGCTGATTGCCCGTTATAAATACAAAATTCTTCATCGTTTCCTCTTTTTCTGCCACCGCAGGCAGTACAACCGCCGGTCACTATGGCCAGAAGTACCGTGTCCGCGTTAGGCGGACCATTATGCCTGTATCATTTTCAGAAACTCGGCTTCGCTCAACTGCTTAGTTCCCAACTTTTTGGCTTTGGTGAGCTTGGAAGCGCCTACATTTTTGCCCACAACCAGATACTGGGTATCTTTGCCGAGGCTGGATTGAAATGCGCCGCCGAGCTCACGAATCTTATCGGCGGCTTCGTCGCGACTGAGAGCCTCAAGCGTGCCAGTCACCACAAATGACTTACCGTGCAGCGGCCCATTGGCATGCGAATGATATACGGGTTCAACGCCGAGCTTTTTAAACTTCTCGAGCAAGGCCGTATTGTCAGGATCGGCAAACCAAGCGGTGATCGATTCGGCCACCACTTCGCCGATGCCCTCTACGGCCAATAAATCTTCCAGGGTCGCCCGCTGCAAAGCGTCCAGGTCCTTAAACTGTTCTGCCAGGTCGATAGCCGTCTGCGACCCGACATGTCGGATACCTAAACCATACACAAAACGCGGCAGCTGCGGGCGGCGGGCGGCCGCAATCGCATCTACCAACTTACCGGCCGAGATATCGGCAAACCGTTCTAGCGTAACCACTTGTTCTTTGGTCAGACTGTACATGTCGGCCAGATCGTGTACCAATTTGGCATCTACCAGAGATGCGACGTTCTTTTCGCCCATGCCGTCGATATCAAGCGCACCTTTGCTGGCAAAATGTGCCAAAGCTTGCTTAAGCAGCACTGAGCCGGTCGCACCTTTTACGCGGTACACGGCTTCACCTTCGGGCCGCACAAAATCGAGTTCGGGGTACTGCCGTTTTAGTTCGGATTCCATATCAAACGGCTTACTGTCTTTTGGCCGTAATTCGGTCAAAACCTTGAGAACTTGCGGGATAATATCGCCCGCCTTAAAAATAACCACCGTGTCACCTACACGCACATCTTTGCGTGCAATCTCGTCGGCGTTGTGCAGGCTGGCGTGCTGCACTGTTGTTCCGGCCACAACCACCGGATCAAAAACCGCCACTGGTGTAGCCGCACCAGTGCGCCCAATGCTCAGTACAATATCTTTGACGGTTGTCGTTGCCTCTTCGGCCGGATATTTGTAGGCAACTGCTGCGCGCGGTGCCTTGCCCACGATACCCAGCTGCGCAAAAAGCGCCCGGTCATTGAGTTTTATAACCAAACCGTCGGTATTGAACGGCAGATCATGCCGTTTTTCGTCCCATTCGGCCGCAAATTCCATAATGTGGTCGATGCCCTGTAAAGTACGCGCCTGCGGATTGACCGGCACACCGAGTGCGCGAATGGCATCGTATGCCTCGCGATTAGTCGGCAGCTCACTGGCATCCTCGCGCAGAATCTCCCACGAGCGAAAACGGAGCGGACGCGCCGCAGCCAGCTTGGGGTCGAGTTGTCGAATGCTACCCGCAGCCAAGTTGCGCGGATTTGCATACACTGGCAAACCATCATGCTCGCGTTGGCGGTTTAACTTTTCAAAGTCGTCTTTATAAATAATAATTTCGCCGCGGATTTCGGTGCGGCCCTTCAAAAAGGCTACATGCGCCTTGTCGGCACGCAACCGCATCGGAATACTTTCAATCGTGCGTACATTAGCCGTCACATCTTCGCCCACCTGGCCGTCACCACGGGTCACCGCCTGAACAAAAATGCCGTCCTGGTATACCAGCGCACACGCCAAGCCATCCATTTTGAGGTCAGCAAAAAATTCCAGGTGCGCGTCGCCAACCAATTTCTGCGTGCGCTTGATCCACGCCTCTACTTCTTCTTCATTAAAGACATCATTCAGGCTGATCATGCGTGTTTGGTGGCGAATTTGGGTAAAACCAGGCAGCGGCGTACCTGCCACACGCTGCGTTGGGCTGTCGGCCGTGACCAGCTCAGGATGTTCGTTTTCCAGTTGTGCGAGTTCGTGTTTCAGGCTGTCGGCAGCAGCCTCGCTCATGATCGACTCATCGAGCACATGATAGTGGTAACGATAGTCGTTTATAAGATTGCGTAATTTCTCTATCCGCTCGCTGGGATTTTCTTTACTTAGCTTCACGCAGTAACTCCTGATACAAACCATACATGTAGCCGTGCACGATAGGCAGCAGTAGCATGTTCAAAATAAAGTAAACAATAACAGCCACGACCGAAGATATCAAGATAGCCGGGATAATCAGCGCGCCGCCCACAACCAATATCAGAATTGGCAGCACTGCAAAACGACCGACAATAACCAGCCGGCGACCATACACCAACTTACGCGCTGTGCGGAGCGACTCCAGAGGCGTTGCACCCGGCAGCGACGAGATATACAACGCAAATACCGAAGAACTGAGCAGATACAGCGTCAGTATTGTTAAAAGCCCCATTACCAGAATCCAAATAGCCGCCTCGATCCCGTTTACGATGGCAAAACCCGGACCGGAAGAGTTATACAAATACGTGCCCAGGGCGATTGGTATGAGTTGTAGCGCCATCACAAGGTATACCAACAAAAACGGGATAAGTGGATACATACCCTTGTAAAAACCGTCGCGCACTCGCACTTTTTCGCCCCTGGTCACATGACGAAACGTCCAGATAATGGCCAAACTGCCCACGATCATCAGGATAAATTGATACAGGCCGGCCACATCGCTGACTTCACCATTACTCCCAAAAAGCGACGTTAATACCGAGAACCCATTTCCCCACGTCGAAATACCGCCCTGCCAGGTAGTGGTCAACGCCTGTTTTGCGCCCGCCACGTCAAAACCAAGCACGCCCTGCACCAAGATTTGACTGAGAACCGCATAGATAAGCGAAATACCAAGGAACGTTTTCCAATTTTCACGAAGCGTACGCAGGGTGGCGCCAAAGAGGCGAAAGCCACCCATAGGCTTGGGTCGCACTGCCTGCTTAACACGCTTTTGTAAACGGAACGATCGATATGATTCGGGCCTTAACTTACGGCCATTGCCGGATTCTGTTGCTGCCTTTTTTATTTTTGGAGTTTGTTTTGTCATAGACCTATTTTACAGATGATTGCCCATTTTCCGCAATCGTGCGATGCGATCTTCGACCGGCGGATGCGTACTAAACAGATTGGCTATCGCCTTTCCCTTCAGCGGATTAGCAAAAAAGAGATGGGCCGTGGCCGTATTTTGGCGACGCATGGACGAACCGTGGTCGCGAATCTTTTCGAGTGCGCGGGCCAGGCCTTCAGGATAGCGCGTCGTCATTGCGCTGGTACTGTCGGCCAAATATTCACGGCGGCGCGATACCGCCATCTGCACCAACAGTGCCACAAAGGGCGCCAAAATACTCGCCACAATTGCTAGCAAAATAAAAAGCGGATTTGGGCTGTCTTCGCCGTCGCGGAACCACATCGCCCATGCCAACATATCGGCGATAAACCCGATGGCGCTCACCAGGCCAAAGACGATCATCATCACACGGATATCATAGTTGGAGACGTGACCCATTTCGTGCGCCATGACGGCTTCGAGCTCTTCGTCATCCATAATATCTATGAGGCCAGTTGTTGCAGCGACGACAGCGTGCTGCGGGTCACGGCCGGTCGCAAAGGCATTCGGCGCCGGATCATCAATTACGTACACTTTGGGCATCGGCATACCGGTCGCAATGCTCAGGTTTTCGACGGTGCGGTACAAACGCGGCGCTTCTTTTTTGGTCACTTCTTTTGCGCCGTTCATGGCAATAGCCAATTTGGCAGCGGCGAAATACTGGATCAGTGCATACACCGCCGCAATAGTGAGCGCCAAAAAGGTAAAGTACGGCCGACCCATAGCCAAACCGGCGATCCAACCGACTGCGCCGATCAGCAAGCCAAAGAGCGCGATCAAGAACCACGTCTTACGTTTGTTGGCGGCAATTGCAGAATACATATCTCTAAAAACTCCGGAAACTAATTTGACTATACTTTGTAAAACTGCGAATCAGCTCTAGAAAGATACGTTAACGGGCTTTTCAACCGAAGCGACGTCTTCGACTTCAAAGAATTCGCGCTTCTTAAAGCCGAATGATTTAGCGATAACGTTGCTTGGGAAGGTATCGATTTTGATGTTCAGATCACGGGCGGCACCGTTGTAAAAACGACGTGAGGCCATGATTTTGTCTTCGGTGTCGGTCAGTTCGGCCTGGAGCTGCTGGAAGTTTTCGGTCGCGCGGAGCTGCGGGTAGCTTTCGGCAACGGCAAACAGGCTTTTTAGGGCGGCTTCGAACTGGTTTTCGGCGGCTGCAGTTTCTTTTACACCCTTGCCTTGGGCACTCAGCGCATTGGCGCGCGCTTCGGTCACCCTTTGAAAGACTTCGCTTTCGTGTTTGGCATAACCCTTGACGGCATTGACCAAGTTGGGGATCAGGTCATAACGCCGCTTCAGTTGGACAGTAATGTCGCTCCATGCCTCTTCGACTCGAATTTTGGTACGCACCAGGGCGTTGTACATAGCAATCACGGCGATCACAAGGATGGCGATGGCGACAATGGCGATAATTACAGGCATCATAAAATTTTGGAGCTCCTTTATTACATATCCAGTATAGGCTTCTTATGTTTGAGCCGCAACATTTCTCCTCCTATGGACACATGATGTACAATGTATAGTATGCGTAGACGTATGGCACGTCCTCGGCGGTTTAAGTCCCGACTTATCCGTTTGCTTTTTATCTTGGCAATCGGCGGGCTTTTGTTTAATTATTTTCGGCCTTTGCCCCACGCTGCCGCCTCTATAAACTCATTCGATAATTCTACCGAAAACGTGCATTTGCGATGGCCTGCCCAGGGATCGGCAGCTATCGGCGCAGCCGGCTATGGCATACTCGAAACCCATGGCGAAAGCAAGCAACGGCCTATGGCCAGCATCGCTAAAATCGTCACAGCACTGGCTGTCCTCGAAAAGCACCCGCTCAGCACCGGTCAGCAAGGCCCCGAACTCACCATGACTGCGGC
This sequence comes from uncultured Candidatus Saccharibacteria bacterium, assembly GCA_964610985.1. Taxonomy (GTDB): domain Bacteria; phylum Patescibacteriota; class Saccharimonadia; order Saccharimonadales; family UBA4665; genus JARIHD01. Next base: position 85,695 of record CAZSZJ010000001.1, read on the forward strand.
CGACGTCGATCTATTCAGCAAGTACTACCGCGGAGGCGGCGCGTACGTCAAAGTCGAACAAGGCGAAAAGATTTCGGAGTACCAGGCGCTACAAGCCATTTTGCTCCCTTCCGCCAACAACATAGCCGACTCGCTGGCCATCTGGGCATTCGGATCGATGGAACAGTATCATGAGTACGCCAACAATATGCTGGGACGCTACGGCCTCAAAAACACCGTCGTCGCAGCAGATGCCAGTGGCATGCTATCAGC
>CAZSZJ010000002.1:0-77940 GCA_964610985.1 uncultured Candidatus Saccharibacteria bacterium
GCTTAGTTTACCTGAGGTCAGCAGTAAGCTCGCACCATTTCAGGGCAGGTTTGACGAGATCCGCGCCAATCTTTTTGTCCCTAATATACGGGAGGGTCGGCTAGTTTTGCCACCAAGAGACATGGAGGGTACGAATAAGATACCGATTGTGGCCCTCAACCCCGGCGAAACGGTGATGATACCGCCTGTAATGAACCAGCCCATGCCCGCACAACTAGGAACGATTAGCCGGGCCATCGCGGGGCTTATGGGTCAGCCCGGTAATTTTGCTTCCCGCCTCTCTACCCACCAGTGTATTCAATACTCTTATCCCCCAGCAGAGGTGTCGTTGCCCTTCACGCTTGATCCTAGGCACGGGGCAGTGACGCGAGTAATGTCCGGCGAGATATCCATGGATGAGCGTCGTTTCGGCGGTGGAGTAGTAGAGCGCGAAATGCCCTGCCGGCCCGCAATCATACTAAGCATGCAGTCGGATGGCAAGCAAGTGTCTCATCTTCCCGCCCCCGTTCTTGCGCATGAGGAAATACATGCATGGCAGGATATTTATCTGGTGCCGTACAAAGAGAGTAAGCCGACCAACCCTGCACTTTACGAACTCATGGCGTATCACGCCTCAGCAATGGTGACTTTTGGGCAGCTGGAAAGTCATGGACTCCTGAATCTGGAAAGGCCTGAGGTCAAAAACCGAGCCCTCAAACTTGTCGGCATGGTGGGTTATTTATCTTTGCAGGTTGAATCTGAGCGCATAAGATATAACGACAAAGCTGATTTCGAACCGAAACCTGAACTGTCGGCCTACCTAAACCGACGCGGTTTGATGCACTAGGTGTATACCCGCTGTATATTTGACGTTGCTTCTGCCCTTGCCTGTGTACCGCAGGCGGGATTATAATAGCGTTAGCAATGTGTGTGCTGACCGACATACTCATTCTTGCTGGGTAACCAGCGCGTTAAGGGTGGTACTTACGGGCTTCCTACACACAGGCGGCAATTTTCGTTTTACTCAGACTGCAAACACACTGGCCTCGGCATAAAAAGTCGGCAAAGCGTCCCTGCCTGTCTCCAAATTCAAGCAAGTGTTCTAGCAACAAGCTTTTCGTATGAACGGTTACGAAACGCCGGTTAGATCACACTCTTCCTATCCGTTCTAAAGAAGTTTCGACTTCCGACTTACTAACCTAACTTTTAGGAGCTTGACCTATGAGTAATCGCGTATCTGTTAACAAAGAAGTAACCGTCACTGCCGTATATTTTCGCGGCCAGGGCGACCTTAAGAGCTTTCCCAAGCGGATGGAATACAACGGCCAGGAATATACTTTTGTAGAGTCCGGCCTGCGGTTTTTGATCCACAAGGGCCAACGGCTGACCCAGATTTTTGACATGACCGACGGCATGGCGAACTATCGCCTAAAGTTCGACGGCAACGATAAACTCTGGACGCTGATGGATATTAGCGAAGCGCCGCGGGCGCTTGCTTGAGATAGAGCTTTCAGAACGCAAAAATGACACCACTAACCGGGTGTCATTTTATTTGGCGCTTCTTGTATGTCGGGACGAGGCTATGGTAGGCTGCAAATTATGAAGGATACTGACATACGATCAATGGCCGTGGGCGCGACACTGCACTGTTTGACGGGGTGCGCTCTGGGAGAGATCGTTGGGTTGGTTCTGGGTACGGCGTTTGGGCTGTCGAGTGGTGCAACGGTGGTACTGGCTATCGGCTTGGCGTTTTTATTTGGGTATTCATTGTCGCTATTGCCGCTTCGTGTCAGTGGTTTGCCGCTGGGCCGCATGATGCGCTTGGTTTTGGCGGCTGACACGCTATCTATCGCAACCATGGAAGTCGTAGATAATGCCGTCGTGCTGGTTATTCCGGGCGCCATGACTGCCGGTTTGGTAAATCCAATTTTTTGGGTGAGTATGGCGATTGCGTTGACTGCGGCGTTTTTTGCTGCCCTGCCGGTCAACTTGTATTTATTGCGTCGCGGCCATGGGCATGCGCTTACTCACGAACATCACCCCGGATATCATGGGGCGGATTCGCATCACCATAGTTAAGGAGATAAAACATGCAAAACAAAACATTACTTGGCGGCATTATTGGGTTCATCCTAGGAGGTCTGCTGGTTTCGATCGCGGCCATGACTATCGAAAAACCTCATATCTCATCAGGAATCTCTAGGCAGTCAGACAACACCGGCATGACCCTGCACGACATGACCCATGAACTTGAGCGTAAATCGGGCGACGAATTTGATCGGGCATTTTTGGCCATGATGATCGATCACCACGAAGGCGCTGTCGACATGGCTGCCCTGGCGGACGCCCGGGCTAAACATGCCGAAATAAAAGATCTTGCGGCCAAGATTAGCGCCGCCCAAAAAAGTGAAATCGATCAGATGAAACAATGGCAACTAGAATGGGGATACGAAATGCTTGAGCATATGGATCATGGCGATCACCCTGGACAGCCTGGTGACCCCATGCTGCGCGAACAGTAAGCCGTACCTGGCGTGAGGTGGCTACAGCGAAAAAACCGCCGAAACTCCTTTTTATTCGGCGGTTTTCTTGGTTGGATTGACTTTACATATCAGGATTGTTGATTTATAGCGCTCTTTAGCCGCCGCAAGTGCTGCGCGACAGTGGTTCGAGTTTACTGAACCGGTCTCGGATTTGCTGGTCGGTCGGTTTGTCTTTTTGGACAAAGATGACGACGTTGCCGAGTAGGTTGTTGATTTCTTTGAGCTGCTCGTCATCAGGTGGCACATTGTGATCGTGGCCAGCGTGGGCATAGGCGCGGGGAAAGAGTTTGTCTAGTAGGCCTGCTTCGTCAGGCGTGGTGATGCTGCTCTTCTTGCCAAAGAATTTCTCGAGGTCCTGGTTTAGAAAATCTTGCCAATTACGCTCTTTGTAGCCACCTTGGTCACCAGTGTAAATGTAGAACGAAGTCCCCTCCGGAATTTTGGGCAATGCCTGGCCATGAATCGGAACTTTATTCACCTGCGGCAAATGGTCAAAGCGGTAGCCCATTACGGTATCTGGCCCGCCGACCATGTTCCAGCCGTAATATTTGAGTACTTGCCCGCCGCTGAGGCCGTCCCAATGTATGTGCGTCATTTGGTCTTTTTGATCGTGAAAATGCACTGGTGATTTTGTAAGGTCAACGTTGCAATTATCTTTGGCATAGCCTTCCTGAAAGCTAGGACTGGCAAAATTGACTGCCTGGCCATCTACCAAAATCTGGGTGCGGAAATGATAGTGCTGAAATTGTGGGTTCCGGATGGCGGCTGGCGTCGTGCTAAACGCAAAGGCATACACGGCGGCTACCGCAAGTAAAGCGGCTGCGACAACAACCAATAAGATGTGCGCCGCTCGTTTTTGGCGTAGCTTGCGCTGTTCGGTTGATAAAACTTTCTTGGATTTTTCGGCGGTTTCGTGCTGCTCTTTCATATGTATAGTATAGCTGGTTATGCCAGTATGAGGCTAGTCCGCTTGGATCTGGGCGGTGGCCAATTGTGATATGTCTTGCCCGTCGTCCGGCTGCGCAATAACTTCTTTTACAAATGCCAAAAAGCGCAGTATGGTTAAGTATAGATATGAGCACAGCGAACGAACAAGAAACCAGTGAAATACCGGTCGTCAGTGACCAGAGGCGCTGGGTGGACGGCGCGGTCGTCTATCAGATTTATCCACGTAGTTTTCAGGATTCAAATGGTGACGGCGTAGGTGATATTCCGGGCATTGTTAGCCGGTTGGATTATTTAAAGGACCTGGGTGTCACGGCGGTCTGGCTGTCGCCGTTTTATCCCTCGCCTATGGCGGATTTTGGGTATGATATTGCCGATTACTGTAATGTCGATCCGCAGTTTGGCACGCTCAGCGACTTTAAAGGGCTGTTGCAAGAAGCGCATGTGCGGTCGATTCGGATTATGGTGGATCTTGTGCCCAATCATACATCAGATGAGCATGCATGGTTTGTGCAGTCGCGTTCATCACGCGACAATCCCAAAGCCGATTGGTATATCTGGAAAGACGCCAAATCCACCCTGCCTGACGGCACTCCGCAGCCGCCAAATAATTGGCTGGACGTCCTAACCGGTGAGTCCGCCTGGCAATGGGATCAGACGCGCCGCCAATTTTATCTGCACAGTTTTCATGCTAAGCAGCCAGATCTAAACTGGCAAAATCCGAACGTGCGCTCAGCGATATGCGATGTTATGCGGTTTTGGCTCGACCTTGGCGTCGACGGATTTCGCGTCGACGCGGTGTATTGGATGGCGAAGAATCCTGAATTTACCGATGATCCAGCAGTGCACCCTATTTATGTAAAAGGTCCGGCAACGAATTATCACACGCTACGGCATGACAATAGCATGGGTTGGCCTGACGTGTATACCTATTTATCCGAGATGGCAGCGGTGCTCAAAGAACCGGCTTATCTGGAGCGTCCACGCTTTATGGTGACCGAAGCATACCCCGAAGGCAAAAGCTCGCTCGAGGCCTACATGGCGTTTTATCAGGGTGTCGACCCTGCGGTGGCTGCGCCCTTCAATTTCGATGGCATGGTGCTGCCCTGGCAGGCACGCACTTGGCGGATTTCGCTGGCCAGTTTTCATGCGGCGCTCGCAACGTGCGGACCGCAAGCTACGGCCTGCTATGCCTTTGGTAACCATGACCAGCATCGTTTGGCAAGTCGTTGGCCCGAAGTCGCCGCGCGCGGTATTGCCGTCATGCAGTATACGCTGCCCGGCATGACATTTGTGTACTATGGTGAAGAGATTGGCATGCATAATGTGGATATTCCAACGGACCGGTTGCAGGATCCGGCGACCATCGGCGGTGCAACCGAAGGCGGCGGCCGCGACCCAGAACGTACGCCCATGCAATGGTCAGATGAACCAAATGCTGGCTTTTCGACCGCTAATGACACCTGGCTACCTCTGGCCGAAGACTACCGCACCAATAATGTCGTCGGCCAGACAAATAACCCGCACTCATTCCTGGCTTTGTATAAAAAACTTATTCGGATGCGCCAAGACTGCGATGTTTTACGCTATGGCGATTTTGAGGTGCTGCCTATGGCAACTCCGCACGCATTGGGTTACGTGCGGAGCTATAATGGCAAGCGCCGTGTGACTCTGATTAATTTTTCGCCTGAACCCGCCGTTTGCGAACTTGATCTAGAGCTGCGTATGTGTCTTGTTTCAAGTGATCCACGCTCAAAGCTAACTGGGTCGTCTGTTTCGTCAACTTCTGTCGAACTGCTTCCATATGAGGCAGCATTTTTTGAGGCAGCATAGTTAGCGGGGTTGTTTCTTCGATGGTGCGCAGCAGTGTGTTCACCGATTCGACGACGGTAAATTTACGCGCAGCTTTGGCGCGTTCGAAAGCTGTGAGCGGACCGAGTGCTGCAGCGCGCGCCAGACCCTTAGCTAGCGCCTGGGGGTCATCGGGTTTGACTAGCACGACGCCACCGGCATTGGTTTCGGGAATACCGCCTGCTTTGGATGCGACCACACGGCAACCGGCATGCTGCGCTTCGACCGACAATATTCCGAAGGCTTCGTGCCAAAAGATGTCAGTCGATGGCATGACCACGACGTCGTGTTCGGCCATGAGTTCGGCCATTTCCTGAGGGTTGCGCCGGGCAGGCACGAGGTTGACCCAAGGGTGCGCCTCTAATAGGGCGCGGACTACTTGCCCTTCTTTGGGGTGGCTACAGGCGGTCGTGGTGGTCAGTTCATAGTCCAGATCTTGCATTTTGTCCATGTGCAGTGATGCCAGCAGGGTGTAAATCCCTTTGTCGGGCGTCAGCCGTCCAGCAAAGAGAATTTTGGTTTTGCCACTTACAGGAGCTGGCCGCTTAACCTGACTAAATTCGTTTTCGGCAAACGGATACACAGCGGTAATGTCGCGCGCGATTTGACGGGCGTGTTTGCTCCACATTTTGGCGGCATAGCGGCTGGGGGCAATGAGTTTTTTGTGCTTGAATGCCCTGGGATTAAAGAGCGGGTCGCGCCGCGCGCACGAAGTGGGCGGGCAGTGCAGGATGACATACGATTTGTGTTTGGTCGGCACGTCCAGCGGATAGGTGATGAACACAATAGTGTCGTCGAGTTCGGAAAGCTCTTCTTTTGATTTCAGGGCTTGAAACGTTATGTCGGGAAAGTCTTCGCGTCCGTCGTTTGTTCCGTGGCCAATTGTTAAAATGCGCGTTTCGATCCCCCGCCGCATGAGCTCACGTATTTGCCCAGCGGTGTAGTTTTCGGAGCCACCGGTCCCTGCTAAAAATGGGTACTTCGATGACCATACAAATGAAATCATGTGAATAGACCTCCTTGAAAGGCCACTAAATATTACAACGGATTGCCAAGATTTGTATGTAAGAATTCGAGTTGCGAATGCGTGGCGCTTGTGAGTTTTTATTTGTGCCAGAGGTGAGCGAAAATTACTATATGCAATCCCAGGCAAAGCGTGGTATATAGTGGCCAGATGGGTAGCGATTTTTAGATTCCTGGGGGAATACGCATGGACCGGCATACATTTGTCATAGTTTCTAATCGTTTGCCCGTAAGTGTTTCCAAACAAAACGGCGAATTGGTGTTTACGCCGAGTTCGGGCGGACTAGCTACAGCAATGGCCAGCTTGGGTGACCAGAGTACGAATTATGCCTGGATTGGCTGGCCGGGCATAGCTGTCGATGACCTAACGACGGCCGAAAAAGTCGCTATTACCAAGAAGCTCCGCGGTCATAATTGTTTTCCGGTTTTTTTGACACGCGAACAAGTGCGGCTTTTTTATGAAGGCTATGCCAACGATACCCTATGGCCGCTCTTTCATTATTTTCAGTCGCTGGCTCAGTACAACAGCGCCTATTGGGCGGCTTACAAAGAAGCGAGCACGTTGTACAAAAAAGCAGTCGTCAAATTGGCCGATCCGGCGGCATCTATCTGGGTGCATGACTACCACCTTATGCTGCTGCCGCACCAGCTGCGCGCCGCCCTGCCCGGCAGCACGATCGGATTCTTTTTGCACATCCCCTTTCCCTCGTACGAGATTTTCCGAATGCTGCCGGAGCGGGCACAGATTTTGGAAGGGCTGCTAGGCGCCGACCTTATCGGATTTCATATTTATGACTATGCACAGCATTTTTTAAGCAGCGTCATGCGCATTGCAGGGCTCGAAACGAGCCATGGGTCGATTATTATGGGCGACCGCGTGGTCAAGGTGGATGCCTTCCCTATCGGCATAGACTACCAGAAATTTGCGACTAGTCTGGACAACGTCACCACCAAGGCAGAACTGGCGACCTTGGCCGAACATTATGAGGGCAAAAAGATTATTTTGTCGGTTGACCGGCTGGATTACAGCAAGGGTATTGTAAAACGCCTTGAAGCGTTCGAAGCGTTCCTAACGCGCTATCCGTCGTACCTCAAAAAAGTATCGCTGGTGATTGTAGCCGTGCCCTCGCGTACCGAAGTCGAAACCTACAAAGACCTGCGCGACGTGATCGAACAGGCTATTAGCCGAATTAATGGCGCGTTCGGCAGCGTAGACTGGACGCCCATTTCGTACCAGTTTAAAAACTTGCCTTTTGAACAGGTTTTAGCGTTGTTTGCAGCAGCAGATGTTGCCCTGTTGACACCACTTCGTGACGGCATGAATCTGGTGGCCAAAGAATATGTAGCCGCCAAACAACGTGCCAGCGGTGTGTTGATCCTGAGCGAAATGACTGGCGCGATCGACGAGCTGCCCGAAGCGCTACGGATTAATCCCAACGACATCGATTCGATTGTAGCAGCGCTGCGCCGAGCCTTGACTATGCCTAAAAAGGAGCAACTGCGCCGATTGTATTCTATGCAGCGCCGATTGTCGCTGTATACGGTGCAGCGCTGGGCAAACGACTTTATTGAGCAGTTGCAAGCCTCCAAACAGCACCAATTACAACAAAGCAGCAAATTGCTCACCGAACACACCGAAGCAAAGATTATCCGCGCCGCCAAAACCGCTAAACAGCGTCTATTGTTGCTGGATTATGACGGCACGCTGCGGCCTTTTGCGACGACGCCACAACGGGCGATCCCATCCGCCGGACTCCTTAAACTCATCCGCAACTTAGCTGCTCAAGCTGGCACGACATTGTGTATTGTGAGTGGTCGCCCGCGCGTAACACTGGAAGATTGGTTTGGGCATTTGCCGGTGGTACTAGCCGCCGAACATGGGGCGTTCATCAAAAACGATGGGGATTGGGTGCAGCAACAAGCCACTATGCACGACCAAAAGAAGCTGATTATTCCCCTCCTCCAGCATTATGCCGAGCGCACGCCCGGCGCCCGCATCGAAGAAAAGGATTTTGCGGTGGTATGGCACTACCGGGGTGTTGCAACCGAACTGGCGTCGGCACGCAATGCCAGCTTGCGCTATGAGCTCCGGCGTTTGCTCGGTAATACTGACATCGAGGTCCATAACGGCGCAAAGATCATCGAAATGAAGCCTCGCAGTGTGCGCAAGGGCGCGGTTGTCGAAGATCTGCTGGCCCTACATCCAGCCGACTTCGTGCTGTGCATTGGTGACGATTACACCGACGAAGATATGTTTAAAGCATTGCCTGACGAAGCATTCACTATCAAGGTTGGCTTGGCCGATACAGCTGCCCGGTTCCAAATTGCGTCTACTGGCAATGTATTGCAGTTTTTGCGCAAATTCAGCTAACCGACTTGTGTGACCGCCTCTGTCATTTCTGTTTGGTTGGGGTCTATTTTGGCGACTGCGTTTCGGATTGTTAGTTGATCGCAAAGCTCTTTCATAAGAGCTACGCATCTGTAACGCAAATCCAGGTGCTGAGTGATGGGCTTAATGAAGTTCTCGCCGTGCCCGATACCGAGACCAAGATCGGCTGAGACGCGCTGTACCTCTGTAAATTTGTGATGTGTTGGCATGGATAATCCCGGGCCGGTAGCCATATGAAAAAGTATAATTGCCGCCTGCTTTAGAAATGCTCGTGGCAGAACTATATGCGGATTGCGCTTTAGGGGTTCATGGCTAACTTCCACGGCCATGTCGGCAAGCGCGCGGTTGGCTATGGTGGTGAGCTGGTCGGGGGCAAAGAAATCAGTCTTCTGGAGGCGTGAGGTTAATGTTTCTGACTCTTTTTCGTAGTTCTCACCGAGAAAACGTAGGGCCTGGGCAAATAATATCCTCCGTTTTAAGCGTTCTTTCGTTTTTGATTGGGGAGTTCCGGGAAGTAGATAGGATAGGTTGTTGTGTATATTGTTAAATGCATCCAAGAGTATAATTTTTTGCTTGTCCGCATCATCGGGGACGAGTTCCTGGCTCTTTTTAAGATAGCGATATACCGGTCCGACCCCTGAGGTTTGGCTCAATTCGTGTAATCCATCCAGGAATGCTGTTTGTTGTTGCTCTATTTTTGTGTGTGGGTGGAGCTTTTGCTCGGCTTTGGGACTCGCACGCCGTGGCGGACCGGGAATGGGTTTCTGGGGCGGTTTTGGATTTGACGGCGGATTAGGGATTACTAGTGGTTCGTTGTTTTTTGTAGGCAGCAATACTTCGGCTGGCGGGCTTGCGGCTTCTGGCGTGGATGCCTCTGCTTTCGCTTCAGCGACGAAAATGGCCTTGGAAGCCCAGGAATAAAGACGTGGCGACGAGCCTCGGGCTGTGAGTATCCTTACTCCCAGGGCATGATTGATGATATCTAGCTCTTCAAGGGCGACGCGGGTGGTTCTGTCGGCAATGCTCTCCCCTGTTTTGGCTTCTATTAGATTGCTCAATTCGCTTAGTGTATATTCGCGGTCGGCTTCGCCGTGCAGGACTTTGATAAGATTGAGGGTGACTGACTGGAGGGTCATTTTGAACGGCCCATTATCTTTCGAAGAATCGTGCTCATTCGGAGGAATATCGTATAGAATAGTGTCACCATTAAGAAGTGGGACTCTTATAAGGTCCCGGTGAAGATCTTCCGGAGGAAAGTCCTGCGAGGGATGGGTTTCACTACTCATAACGAGGTCGTTATTTCATAATATTTTAACATATCTTTCAATTTCTGGAAAAGTGTTGGATTTTTCCTAATTTAACAAACATATGTCCGCATATTATGTGGAGACAAACTAAAAATAAGGAAAAAAAGGGCTTTATGGTAAGAAAAAGATTACGTGCGCTACTGCTGGTGATGCTCAGTGTGCTGACGCTCGCTGGTCTGAACGGCGGCCAGGCAGTGCTTGCGCAGGCTGAAAGACCGAAGGTACAAGACATTCGTTGGGGTGCCTGTCCGACAGAAATTTCTCATGAAATGCCAAATCTCCAATGCGGAACGCTGCAAGTGCCCTTGGATTATCGCCGGCCAAACGGCAAACAGATAACAGTTGCGGTGTCTAAATTGTCGGCTGCCGACCCAAGTCAGCGTCGCGGTTCGCTCTTTTTGAATCCGGGCGGGCCGGGCGGAACCGGTCTGGACATGCCGCTATGGATGAGCATGTTGTTTCCGCAGAGCATTTTGAACCAATATGATCTGATCGGCTTTGACCCCCGTTTTGTCGGCCACAGTACGCCGATAACGTGCGGCCTGTCGTATGAGGAGTCGTTAGAGGCTGTGCCACCGCTTGAACAACGCGGTGGATTTGATAATACCGCTCGCTTTATGCGCAAAGTTGCTGAAGGTTGTGAACGCAATTCAGGCGCCAAGCTACCATTCGCGACCACTGCCAATACGGCGCGTGATATGGACATGATCCGTGGCGCGCTCGGTGACGCCAAATTGTCCTACTTTGGGTATTCGTACGGTACATACCTGGGCGGTGTCTATGCTGGATTGTACCCCAATAACACCGACCGGATTATTCTGGACAGCGCGACGAATCCGCGCGGTGCATGGCGCGACATGTTTCGTTCTTGGGGGCCGGGCGGCGAACAGCGCTTTCCTGACTTTGCGCAGTTTGCGGCCGATACCAATGACTTTTACCACCTGGGTGCCACCCAAGAAGAGGTGCGTGCAACCTACTTCCGTCTGATGGACAAGCTCAAGAGTGACCCTCTTACCATAGACGGCATGAAGCTTGACGACGTTTGGTTCCGCGTCCTAACTTTCTCGGCACTGTATAGTGACATTAATCTTCCTTTCTTGGCTGCGTTTTGGCAGCTGGTAAACGAGGACGCCCCTGCCACCGCTATGAGCCAGCCGCTGCGCAAGCTGATGGATACCAGGCATGACTCTTCGCCAAACGTTCCTGTAGATAACTCGTCCGCATCAGCGCTTGCTATCCTGTGCGGGGATGTAAAGTGGTCAACGTACGTCAATCAGTACAAACAAGAATTTAATGCTGACAAAAAGCAGTTTCCGTTGTTTGGCGCGTTGGGCTCCAACATCTGGCCGTGTGCTTTTTGGCGGGCGAAATCTGTAGAGCTGCCCGTAACGATTGACGGCAACGGCCCTGCAAATAATATTTTGGTGTTACAAAACTTACGCGACCCGGCCACCCCTTACTGGAACGGTGCGGAGATGCGCAGTACACTGGGCAAACGCGCCCGGCTGGTAACTGTTGACCAAGGTGGTCACGGTGCGGCGTTTGTTGGCTTTAACAACTGCGCCACCGATGCGGCTACCGGCTTTTTGACCAAAGGAACCTTCCCTTCGGTTGACAAGTACTGCCCATCTGACATGACCATGAGTCAAAAACGCTCGCTTGTCTCGCCTGACCACGAACGCGCCATCAATGAAATATACCAAAAGATTCTTTGGTAGAGACAATATAAAAAACGTAAAAAGAGCGGCTTTCTGGGCCGCTCTTTTTAGTATGGACAGACTTTGGTGATTGAACGTACTTGCAATTGCTGTTTGTCAAAGACGTGGGCATGCGTTTGCCAATACTCTTTGCTGGCTGGGGTTTCGGTTTTGCTACCGGGCGGCGATGGACGCGCGCGGCCCATCCTAACGTTTTCTAGCTGATATTCCTTGTTGTCATCGAGGATCATCATGATAGTAACGTATTTGGTTGGTTTGGGTTTGCCATTTTTGACAAAGCGCATAAAAACTGGGTCACGCGCCAGCTGAGCGTAAAAAATGGTGTCCGTTTCGGACGTTTTTATGACATAGTTATGACCGACAATCCGGCCCATATCTTGTTCTATGGCGACCATGGGTCCTTTGGCGGTCGTTACGGCGAGTATCTCTTTGACCATGCCAAGTAAGTGCGGCTGAAAAGCAATCTGTGCCGCCGCCGAAGATTGAACCAGATCAACATTGACTAAGATACCATTTTTGGTGAGGCCTATGGGGTGCTTCATGCGGCTACCGGTTGTATTACTAAAGGTTGGCTTGCGATGGGGTCATCGTTCGGTGCTTGATCTTGAACGATCGCTTCCAAAAATAAGCGGGCTACATCTACGGATGGGCCTATCGACGGCGCATGAAACCATTTAAAGCCGGGTGCGGTGTTAACCTCGAGCACATGCACCCGACCGAGATCATCTATCAGATAGTCTACGGCTGCAAATTTGAGGCCGAGCGTGTCGGTAATATGCCGCGACATCTCGACAAGTGCGGGTTTCCAATCTTTTCGTGCAAACGAAATGCGTTGTAACGCTCGTGTTGCTTGCACCGAAACGCCGTAATCGCTGCGGTGGACACCAACCACATCATCTTTTAGTACTAAATAGCGCATCTCGACGCCTGAAATATATTGTTCCAGAATGTAATCGGTAATCTTGAGCTGCAGCAATTGAGCGTCCGTAGTTATGATATTTATATCACGCGCGCCGGAACCATTGACCGGCTTGGCAATTATCTTTTTATGCTTGGCTAGAAATAACTGGGCCTCAGCATGAGTGCGCGGTCGGGCAAACGGTATGTTCGGTAACCCGTTTCGCTCCAGAATAAGCCGCGTCATATATTTGTCTTTCGCTAGGCTGGCACTCACTTGCGAATTGAGCGGGCTGCGGGCGAAGTTAATATACTGCTCTTCGCCCGCAATGGTAACAACAAACGGCCCTTTGAATGTGAGCCATGAGGGTTGAAGTCCCATCTTTTCGGCCGCCCTAAACAGTAGCTCAGATGTACCGAGTTTTAGGTTGTTAGACATATGTGTCAGTCCTTAACGGCGCTGAAAGCCACCACGGAAGTTGTTGCCACCACCGCCGCCACCATTGCGGGGACGATCTTCGCGTGGGCGTGCTACGTTGACTACAATGATCCGACCTTCGAATTCTTTGCCGTCAAGTGCGTTAATAGCAGCTTGAGCTGCCTCTTGAGATTCCATTTCTACAAAACCGAAGCCTTTGGAGCGCTGGCTGTCGCGGTCGGTAGCGACCTGGGCGCTGACTACAACGCCGTACTGCGCAAAGAGATCGTTAAGTGATGCGTCAGTTGTGTCGAAGGAAAGTTTTCCTACAAATAATTTAGTTGCCATATGGTGTGAGCCTTTCTATAAGCTGATATTACACGAGACAGGGTCTTCGCTTGTAACCGAGAATAGAATGAGCTTTGCCGCACCACTATATGCTGGGATAAAGTTAAGAATAACTTGCCTTCTAAGTATAGCACGCAACGAGAGTATTCCCTAGGGGGGGTACTCGCTTATTGGCGGATGAGGCGCCCTGAGAGGTCGCCCCACTCCAAAAGCTTTTGGCAATTCAGCGTCTCCCAGCCGGGCAGCCTGCCGTAAGCGACCATTTCGTCATTCATGGGGTTAACGACGACCGGGTGGCGGGCCATTTCTAGTACGGGTAGATCTGCGTTTGCGTCGCCAAATGCCCGATGCAGCTCGGCATTTACGCCAAACTCAAGACGGAGGCTGGCCGCTGCCCGGCCAAGTTTTGCCCACTTGTTGCCCATCGAGCCCTTGTTGCCAGCGGCGTCGGCTTCGTATTCTGCATTGGATTTTCCGATTGCCACTGCGGCGCCGATTTTGCGCCCAAAGGCTTCGATAAAGTCATGCGGGCCGTCGGAAATAATAATAAGCGGGCCTTCTTCCTTGGCTTCCTCAATCCTTGGTCGCATTTCGTCGTATGTATCGTTGTCCCAACGCTCGGCGACGAGTTCGGTAGCCTCTGCCATAAGATGCGGAGGAACATCTGCCGTCAGGAGATGAAAGACTTTGTTCATGGCCCGGATGTATTTGAGTAACCCACCTTCTGCCGCCGGGTCATTGAACGCGTCGATTTCGGCCAGCAGATCGGCATGTTCCGTAAGCGCCCCGACTTGGACTAATCCTTCGACCCCATGTATGTTGGTCGGTCCATGCGTGGTGCACCGGTCAATATCAAGTGCGGCTACTCTCTTCAAGTGGTTCAAGCGGAAACTCCTTTTTACCGACCAACAATAAGTCAATGTGGTCCTGAAGGTCAAGCATTAAGCGAGTTTGGCATGCATATTCGTCGTCCGACTAAAAGTCGGCGATAACCAGTTTTTTCATCTCCATCATCTTGGCGTAGGCGTCTGGCTTTTTCAAAAGTTCTTCAACGCCTGCGGGCACGATTTGCCAGCTAACACCCCATTCGTCCTTGCACCAGCCGCATTGTTCGGCTTCTTTAACTTTGGAGAGCTTTTCCCAAAAATAGTCGATCTCGGCCTGGTCTTTGCAGACGACCGACAGCGAAATGGCCTCGTTAAAGGTAAAGTTTTGTTCGACGCCGGAATCCATGGCTGCAAGCCACTGGCCGGCCAAAGTAAAATCGGCAAACATGAGTGCATCGGCTTTGGCCGGCCCAGTATCTCGCCCATAGCGTGCGACCGTGCCGACTTTTGCATCCTTAAAGATTGAGACGTAAAAGTTCATCGCTTCTTCGGCTCGGTTGGTGACGTCGCCCGAAAACATGAGCGCTGGAATGATAAATGGACGCGGTTCACCGTCCGGGTCGGTTAGGATGAGTTGCCAGGTAATGCCGTAGCGGTCCTCGACCCAGCCGTAGCGTTTACTATACGGATATTCGTCGAGCGGCATAAGTACCTTGCCACCGTCGCTCAGTTTTGCCCAGAGTTCGTCCAGGTGTTCGCGTGCTTGGTCGTCCCGCGATGGGTCAAAATTGACCATGAACGAAATCGACGGATTAGGTTTGAATATCGGTCCGCCGTTGATGGCAGTAAACCGCATGCCGCCTAGTTCGAATTCGATGGTCAGTTCCTTGCCGGCCATATCGAGCTGAAAATCAGCCAGGCCCTCCCCGCGGGTCTTGGGATAGTAAAAAGTAGAAATGATTTTGGCGTCCGGAAAGGCCGAAACGTAAAAATCGACTGGCTCTTTGATGCCGTCAAACCAAAGGTTAGGTGTAATTTTTTGTTGCATAATATCCTCTGAATTTAAGTTTGGCTTCGGGCGTGGGCTCCCAATGAGGCACAAGCCTATACATGTATGGTACCGCATTTCACCTGAACCATGGGTCAATTTTTATGCTTATCTGGTGGCGGAGGACTATGAATATATGATATAAAGTTGCGATGCGCGCACAAGAATATGTAGAAGCCTTCCCGAGAACATTGCCTGCTTACGAAGCTGATCTGGCGGAGCCATGGCGCCTCGAAGATCCGCACGAACAATCGCTAGGTTGGTCGTATAGGTTTGGCAAATTGCTCCACGCTCAACTGCTGGGTCAAGGGCCGGAGGCGGAGTCCCCCATGGGCCCCGGACCCTTCCAGTTGTATGCAGACTGGAACTTTCGGATTGCAAAAAAACAGTTTCTTCTGTTCGATGACCACGGAGAGGATAGAGAGCACCGTAATGCCGCCAACTTTCATGCGCTCAACAGAAATATTATGCCAATGTGGAATGATTTTTTCTCTGCCGAGATTCAGACTAGGATGCCTCTTCGTGCACAAATGGGACGTCGTCAGTACATGCTTGAACTTATGCAACAGGCGTTGGCCCAGGAGGCTATGATATATCTTCTGAGCCGCGATCAATACATAAAGGATAAGGGCGGCACACACGCTTTGTTTAAGCAGGAAAAACTTCCGGACGGACGCCTTGTGCCCCGTGGAGGGTTTACGGAGCTTGTAGGCGGAGCCATAGGTGTTATGGAAGAATTTGACCTGGCGATTGGCGGTGTAGAGGCGCTACGTCGCTATCCGGATCTTTTAGGCGAGAACACGCTGTTACTGCCAGGGCCTGTCCAGTTCGAAAAGACTAATCGGGCCACCAACGCCGACCTCATTTATTACGATCCGACTCCGGGTCAGGAGCGCGCCATTGGTTTGCAGGCCAAGATGTCGGTTAACCATGAAGACGTGCGGGCTATCGATCCAAACAGGGTTGTTCTTTTTGACGGAAAGATCGATTTTAATAGCGTGCTCTCCGTGCGAACTACAAAAGGAAGTTCGGAAGAGGCGGTAGTGGCTTGGCCGGGTATGCTGGCAGCAAAGATTATGTCGCAGCTCAAAGTGACGGGAAAGCGCCGCTCCCCCATAATTGAAATAGGCCAAACACCGGCCGCCCTTTTGGCGTCGCGGGGAGTGGGCAAAATAAAAGGTCAAACCCGGGCAATAAAAGATCGGGGCGTGATAGCTGGCCGCATGTCTCACCTACAAGACAGTCTTGGAGCTATCGACTACGCGAAAGGGCTGATCGGCAACATAAAGATCGACCTGGATCAGGTAGCCAAAATTATTGCCGAACGTGTCGCGCCAAAATTGTAATTATATTTGCGGCTGCTATTAGCTAATGTTGCTCAAGGCTGTTTTTCCGGAGGGATATAAGTTTGCGCCGGGTAATTTCTGCGCTGATGGCCGCTGCGTTTTTATCATAGTCTACGGTTCTCGGCAGATCAGCAAACTCGATAACTGGTTGCTCTAGACGGTTGGCCATGCCCCACATAAAGGCGCGATCCTCGACGCTCAGCGTTTCGCCCAAAGTCATGCAGATCATAATATCTGCGGCGCGGCGGGTTGCGGCCAGGGTTTCGGCCGGACGGGTTGGTCGCTTCGCCCTACCCGTAAAGGCCTTTTCCAGGCCCACATTATAGGGTGGGGTGGTTCGGGAGACCTCCAAGGCGATCGCGCCGACAGTCAGCGTAACTACCAGATCGTTTACCACGTGTTCCCGGTATTTTACCGAAAGCGGCGCTTTTTTGACCCGATTCTTTTGGCAAGGGTGGAGGGTGTAGTAGTCGTGGTTGTCGTTGGCGATAATATTCCCCTCTTCACGCTCCAGGGCTAGATGAGGAAAATGATTCCCAAGGAGCATATACGGCGGGACAATAAACTCCGATAGCTGGCCGCAATCATTGGCGCTAAGTTCCTCGCCGTCGAAAAAAGCCAGCATATGCCCGCTTAGTTCATCCTGGAGTTGTATCTTCATGGCAGGCGTAATTTCTTGCCGTGCGGCGCGAGCGCGGGTCGTTGGTTCATAAGACAATAATCTTTTGGCACTCAAAAGAGTTTTGCTCCGTTCGTGGAGACCGCGGTCTTGGATGTTTAGCAGGTCGGCTTGGGCGAGCTTAAAAACGCGGTCATCGTCCTCCGTCGAGGGCGTTGACAGTGCATATTCGTGGTATAGTTGTGCCCTTAAAAGGAGTTTGTAGGGGTTGGTGGCATCTTTTAGCTCGTCAAGTTGGCGCTCAAATTCCTCGGGTGAGATATGTTCGGCTGGGGCAAGCGAGTCTTCGGGGTGGGCGTAGTTTATCTCCGGCTGCATGTACGGATATGCTGGTCTCAGATGGTCACTCATTGGAATATTTATAATAAACTACTCTCTAATATCCGGCAATAGAGGAAGCTGTCTCATGGCCGACGCCCCTGATCTTAAGAAGATCTGTAGGCTATTTCATGATAGTTTGTCTTGTACGGCCCAAAGAAGAGCTTTGTGTACAGGCGCATAGTACTTACACCCATAATCAAATAAGAGAGACCGAAGAGCGCTATCTGGAAAACGTGATTTCTCGGGATGAAACTCAATAGAATATCTTGTGCCAAAAAGGATGAGCTAATAGGGAATGCCATGAACAGCAAGCATACGATGAAGAAAATATGCCCCAGCTTTTTGAATGCAGACATAGCGCCATGGTAATCGCGAAGCCCAAGCGATTCGCCTTGTACCTGCAAGTACCACAGGCAGGCATGGCCCCCTATGAATGCCACGCCCACGCCCATACCGTACATAACCAGGTACTTCCAGTTCCCGGTAGAGGCCAGGCCTAGAAAAAGCGCCCCGAAAACATGCCCCAGCATGATCAGGTTCCAACCTATTTTGGCGGAGTTTTTGGTAGTGTAGGCTCGTACATAAAAGGCGATGCTTATAAGGGCCGCTGCGGTGGAAATGGCCAGTCTCCAGTTAAGCGATATCGCCGCAGAAGCAGCAATCCACGTTGCAGCTAAAAAGAGTGCCACGGCCGCTACCTGAATACGGGGTCTATCGAGGAAAGCCAGTGGCCGCCCGACAATCTTAAGCGGTCGCCACAAGTATCTGGCCACAGTGGTATTCATGTTCCATTCCTTGATGCTCAAGACGTAAAGTGTGGCACGTAGCTTGCCTGTGAAGGTGTTTTTGATTCTTTGGGCCGGCGGTACAAAGTAGAAGAATTGATCATGTACCAGGTAGCCTACAACCGACGGAGAGATAAGCAGCTGATATGTCCTGAGGGATGCATTACATACAAAGTGAAGCAGCGCCAGCCATGGCAGTCCGGCAGCCACCTCGATGAACATGATGCCGATCTGCGTAATAGAGGCGTACGCGATCTGCGTTTTGATAGACGATTGCACTCGGGTGATAGATGAGGCAACAATTGCCGTGATCAGGCCCAGGACTGCAATGGCAATGCGTAGCCAAACACTACCCTGCCAGAGTGGATATGTTCGAAGCAGCAGAAACAGGCCCATGTGCACCGATAGTGCGCCGTAAAAGATCGCGCTGGACGTTGTCGGGCCCTCCATGGCACGGGGCAGCCAATACGAGAACGGGAACTGCGCAGACTTAATCAGCGCGACTACGAGCAAAAGCAGGCCGAGCAGCGCCAGTTGGTCGCCGTGTCCTGCGACGAGCTGGGAAAATTCAGAAAAGTTTACGCTCTTTTCAAAAATATGGTGCGCATACCAGAGAGCAATCAGCAGGAAGGCGTCGGCAATGCGGTACACTGAAAAGACTTTTAGGGCGTTTCTGGCTGGCAGGAATCGGTCCCTGTAAAAAGCAATCAGTAGTACGGAGCTTATGCCGATAAACTCCCAGCCTAGTAAAAGTACCTCAAAATTGCCGGCCAGAATGATGAACGACAGTCCAATAAAGAATAGCAGGACGGTGAAATAGAACCGTTTAAAACCGGGCTCACGGTGCATGTAATATTTGCTGAATATGAAAACTAGGGCTGTCATAATCGAAGCCACTCCCAGGAAGACCGCCGAAAGTCTGTCAAAATAGAAGTCCAGTGAGAAAGTATAGTGAGGACTAGTATACAAAGCGCCTAAATCAACGGATACGGGGATAGCGCCGGCACTGAGCCAGTGGTAGCCCAAAAACAAAAACGTCGCAAGTTCCAAAAGGACAGCGGTGATGGCGATAGAAAAAATGCGGCGTTCCCGCCCTCCCGACATAAGAATACAGCCAACAAAACCGAGGATGGGAATAATGATTAGTGCGATAAGAAGTCGTGTCAACATAGGGCTACTTGATTATATGTACCGGCAGGTTCTCCTGCGTGGCGTCTAAAATATGATTTGTTTTCATCTTGGGGGTGGTGTCGAACATGCCGGGCAGGTCGTGTACGGTGGGCAGCTTTTTAGTGAGCGGGGCGTATGGTACGAATATTCCTTCTTTAAAGACATAGAGCGTCTTCTCTTTGGGATGCAACGTAACAAGGTGGATCCACTCATTATCGAACCACTCATAGAGTGCGGGGTTTGACTGTATAACTTTCTGGACCACTTCCGGGTAATGTTCGACGATCATCAATAGTCGTACGGGGTCGTGCACCTCAATCATCTGCAGGGGTAGGCCGGAACGGAGGTCGCCGTCGCTGCTGTTTGCGACCCCTATAAGTCCCATCACATTATGGGGCAGCTTGGTGCCCGCGCCCAATTTATAATTGTCCATGCGCGAAAAGAAATATTCTAGATTGATGCCACCGCACACAACGCCGAGCGGTGTCAGGACGCTCAATAGCAGCTCGCCTTCAGGGTCGGTCGTATAGTCGTAGGAGTTCAGGAATGCTCGCCGGTCGAGGAACAGATGCTTTGTAAGGCTTCTTCTGCCCACCACACAGAGGGCATTAGTGCCATGCCCTAGTTCAGGCCGGGGCTCGTAATAGGAGACCGAGCGCTTTTTGATGTCGCTTCTGATTTTTTCTATAGGCTGCGAGGTGTCGATAGACATAAACCGACGCGAGCGTTCTTTGGCGTCCAGATCGAGGGCCTTTTCGAACAGCTGCCTGTTTTTGTCATGTAGCCGACTGTTTTGCTCTGTCAATGCTGATTCGTCATAAAACTTTATCTCGTCTGATGCCGTGTCATGCATGGCGCCCAAAAATTGTGTAGTGCTCGGTATGGATAAGCCGCGCTTCTCCAGCAAATCCCGCACCGGCTGGTAGTTTGCCATGTAGGCGAACACTCTGGCGTTGACTAGACCCGGCCGGCCGCTGCAGGCGCCGCAGTCATGCGCCCCGTGGTGCGGGTTGTTAGCGCTGCTTGACCCGTGGCCTATGACGTACACGAGCCGAGCGAAATCCTTGGTTAGACCAATACACCGCAGTAGTTTGCCGACTCGGTCAGCCATTTCTTCTACCGTAAAGCCTACTTGCAGGCCCTTTTCTTTGTCATGCTCTCCAGTGTGTACGATGGTGAGGTCGGCGTTCGGATCCATATGTCCAAACGCGTTGGCAATCGCCGGGCTCATTGTGGGATTTATGAGGTTAGCGATAAGCTTGCCTAGCGCTGGGAGTCCCAGTACATAAGAAAGAAAGAAGCCTCTGACCAGCTTGTGAGAATGCTTGGTATACATGACTTCTTTGGCGTGCGGATGTGCGGAATCACTCTTCGGGACTTCATTAATGAGATACTTGGGAGTAACTGGCGCGGGACAGAGTTTGTCGTAGAACTTTGCGTGAGCGGGGTGAAAATAAAACTCTACACCGAAGAATCCGGGTGCGCCGAAGGTTTCGCAGTGGCTGTCCGTGCGTTCCACGTAGGTGCGCAGGGAATATTCCCGTTCGTCAATGCAAAAGATAGATTGAAAACTCTTTGTAGTCACCTTCTCCGTATCCGAATCGGCGGGTAGCGTCAGCATCAACCCGGCAAGCACCGTGTCATAGTAGCTCCATTCAAACGCATCCTGCCATATTTTGATAACTTCCCGCAGTTCGCTATTTGGTTCGTCGGCGAACATGTCTATCGGCGGCTGTGACACGCTGTTCCCTAGTGGTTGCCATTCCCTTCCGAAGCGACTCTCTAGCGCATCGATTTCGAGCAAGAGTTCAAGAATTATCATATCTTTCAAAGAAATCTTCTTTGGATACAGCAGCGTTTCCGGCCTGTCTTCGAGTGTCGACACCATTCCCGACCATCCTCGGTGCGCAAACTGCTGATCGTAGACGTATTGTTCGTAATACGCTTCTTTTCCCTCGCCCACCACTAATTCCAAGAGTTTGGTGATAGTGCAGGACTTGTCATGCAGCAAATCGCGCGCCTTTTTTGTTTTGAAGAAGCTTGTCAGACTGCGATTTTCCAGGCTGCGCAGCGCATTCAGGAGGCCTTTGTCCTCAAAAGGAAAAGCCGAAATGGCAATGCCCTGGTCGATATAGCTGCAGATGATGCGGAAGAGGAGCGGCTGCACCGCGTTGTCCATGTCGATAGGATAATGTTGCTTCCATTCTCCCCGCAGTTTTCCGACGCGCGATTCTATGGTCCAGCTGTACATTTTGTGAAGCGCGTTGAAGTGCCATTCTTTGAAGTTTTCGTCGCCTTTTCTTTCGCGTATGGTTCTGGCTAGGATTTTTGGGGTGATCCGCTTGATTGCATACAGGTCCCGATATTCGGTAAGCGAAAATGTCGTTTGAAAGCCAAAGATAGCTGACGCCTTAAAAATCGCGTCGTAGAATTTCATGCCCTGAAAAGCGTGCAGCGTGTTGTGATGCACGAAATCCTTGAGCGGACCTTGGGTGGGCAAATGATGCTTCAGCACGCGTAAAAGGTGCTGCTCATCGAAATGATATTTGTTTTCTTGAGACATGGCCTAAAGCTTGATCTAGTGAATATAACATTCACTGTAAAGACGAGAGTAGTATATTCAGAAGTTCTTCATTTTGCAACGATAAAACTTTGGTTGCTAGTTTTGTATGATCTAAATTATAGCAAAACGAGGCATCTCTGCCTCGTTGCGAATTAACAGCGACGTGTATTTTATTACATCTACTGGCCATTGCATCCAAACCCCATTAGCAAGCGAAAACAGTCGCTAGCCTAAACAAAAACAGAGGCAAGATACCTCCGTAAATTTAGTTCTAGCCTCGATTTTCTCTAGTGGCGTAATTCACGACTTTAAGCAAGGTATCGCTACGGCTGCTATGGCATTAGTCGCTTATTTGAGCTAGGCAATACGGAGACTCGACTGCATCTAGTAGCTCATTGGTTTGACCAATGAGGTTTCGGTGGTATGCGTCGAGTGCTGCTTTGGGGTCGTCGAGCATGCTGACAAAGTCTCGGTAGACGTTAACTGCAAGTAGACTAGTCTCCTGCTCTTTAAAAGTGGAGCTAGACGAATCGAATATGCCGTATACGCCTGCAAGTACCTTTTTGCCGTCATCTAGTTCAACTAATTCAACGCTTGATGCGATGATCCCTCTTATTATGGGCAGGATGCCGCTGCGATAAATGCGATTATAAGGAGGCTCAATAAAAGTTACGTGAGCTTTACCCACCAGGATTTCGGTTGTGTCGAAATTGGCGAGCGAACGATACAGGCTATCATCTTTAGACAATCGTAGGTTCCTACTGATTTCGATTTTCATGATATTAGAGTATATAACAAAACGATACATCTGTACATCTGTCAACTTTTCGCCACGATATCGGGGTTATGGCTGTGGTAAGGCAGAGTAGTAGTGATTCATTAGATTATCGGTTTCAACTCTAGCCTGCCTATACAAAAAGTCAGAACCGAATTACCAGATCTGACTTCGTCTAATATACTATGGCTCACCACGATAGAGGACGTTATAACCGTAATTAGGCAAGATATTGTTCAGCCTTTATAGTCATCCAGCTCTTCGTAGTAATACGATTGATCTATGCCTTTCATGAATACCTCACGGTCATCGATCTTATCCGTTAATGCGGTTCGTAGTAGCTCGCGCAATTCCAAGCTCTTGACGTGGCTGCGTATCATAGCCTCAAAGTAGTCATTCTTATTAATAGAAGCCCAGTCGATGCACTTACCTAAACGTTTTTTTAAGATCAAGTCCAACCAGATACGGGTACTACGCCCATTTCCTTCCATGAATGGATGGGCAATGTTCATTTCTGCGTACTTTTCGATAATTTCCTCAAAGGTGATCTCAGGCATTTTTTCTATGTGGCGCAAAGCATCTTCCAGATATAATGAATTGGCAAATCGAAAACCATCTTTACTGATGTTCTTCTTGCGGATTTCCCCGGCGAAGTCGTACAGATCCTTAAAAAGATACTGATGGATTTGTTGTAAGCCTTTAATCGTACCGATTTCAAAAGATGATAAATCAGTACTGCCAAAAAGTTCTTTAGCTCGTTGCTTGCTTACTTCATCGATGTTTTGCATGCTTATATTATAGCAAAAAATGGTCTTGTTTAGTAGCGATTACCTCTGTTATAGCCACTCAAATTTATCGTGTGTCGAGTTCTCGTCGAAGTCAGTGTAGCTATTAGTTATCTCATCTCCCGGATTAATATCCCGATTAGCGCGAAACAATGGTTCGTCTGATAATTCTTGCTCGAAAGACACGCTTGTATTGAAATTGTCTGGATCGTGATTGGTGTAGCAAGCTGGATCGTTGTCGGGCGGTATGACCCACATATTCGGGGTGGGTGAGAGGTATGCAACTCGCTGCAATAAGGTTTTTGTGGCTTCATCCAAAGCGTTAAACTCTTGCCTGGATATTTTTTTGTCGTGACCCTCGGTATATTCCCAAACGATTGCCTTTAGGTATAGGTTCTAAAGCAAAGACACCTTTGCCGTCGATGTTTGAACTGCGTATTTCCACTTGGACTGTGTACATTGCTATATCATTCCAAAACAAAAAGACTTCCGATTATAAGCAAACTGGCTCCGGGGACTGGATTCGAACCAGCGACCTAGTGGTTAACAGCCACCCGCTCTACCGCTGAGCTACCCCGGAATATCTTTGAGGAAACCTCAAAACCTAGGGGTAATTATACCAATTCTTTAACAGAGATCAATGGCTTTTCTTTTGGGGTGTATGCAGGACCTAGCGGCGGATGGCGGTTTTGAGCGCGGCCTTCATGGTGCGGGATTCGTCGCGCGCTTTGAGAGTCTGGCGCTTATCGTAGTTCTTTTTGCCTTTACCGATGGCGATGCGGACTTTTATGTAGCGACCCCCTGTTAGGATTTCGAGAGGTACGATGGTGCGGCCTTGGTTTTTGGCTTCTTGCAAACGATCGATTTCGCCCTTTTTGACGAGCAGTTTGCGGGTGCGCGTTTGATCGGTGTCTTTGATGGGAACACCATTCGTGCCCATGATCGAGGCATTAATGATCCACAGTTCATCGTCTTTAATGGTGACGTACGCACCGCGTAGATGGCCGTGGCCCATGCGCAGTGCTTTGGTCTCTGCCCCGCTCAGCTGTAGGCCCGCCACCAAACTATCGCCCAGCTCGTAGTCGTGGCGGGCGCGGCGGTTAGTGATCTGCTTTGGTCCGGCGGATTTTTTCTTCATACTAGCCTTTAGTATGCCCTAACAGATAGCAAGACTCAACCAGAAGTGTTACGCTATAACAAATTAGGGGGAGAAAAGCATATGCTAGCGACACCGAGAATTCTTCATCAAGAAGCCTTACAAGGTAAGCCGTTTGGTGACGAGATGCTACTGGGCCTTAACCGGCACCTTGATGAATTTGAAAGATGGCGAAATGAACACTTTGCCTCCGAAGATAATCCACTTTTAAAAGGCCCGCAGACTGCTCAGGACCGAGACATCTGCTACAAAGGCATAACGGTAGCGCTGCGATCGAAAAACAATACCCCTGAACAGGTCGAAGAAGTTTTCAACTGTATACAGAACCAAATCTGCGTCAGCGATGTCGAAGTATTGCTTCTTAATGGCGGCAATAGGCCTGATACGCTGAAAGCTGCCCAGTTACGCGGTATCCGGGTCGAACACGTGGAACCGGACAAAACATTTCATGCCAAGATACTGAACACGGGGCTCGAAAGAGCGAGTCACGACCATGTGTTTAGTATGTCTGCCCAGGGACAGTTCGCGACCAATACTGCATTAGTTACTGGTAAGCGGCGACTCATGGAGACAGATTATGGTAGTAAGCGTACTGTTGCGGGGGTGTATGGAGTACGAATTCCTAGCGCGAACGCATCAATCTGGGAGCGTGCTGGCGGGGTGAAGCTGGGTATGACTAAAAGGGTTGGCAGGAAAGCTATGACCCGCCAGGGCGGTCTGGGCTTTTTGGATGCAGCTTGCAGTATGGTCGACCGCAAAATCGCACTTGAGCTGGGCGGATACCCAAAAATATACGGTAATGGCGGCGCGGACGGGGAGCTCGGTAAAATGATGGTTGACGAGACCCTAGAAAAACCTTATTTGGTATTCGAAGACGGGGCTTTGGCGGTCCACGATACTCCTGGACTGGGAGCGATTCGTTCTCTGGTGCAACTTGTTTCGTGGGCACGGCGCGGACAGCCACGTGAGTACAAAGAGCGGTTGGCAAGCTGGCATCCACACGGCGGCCTTTAGTTTTTAGCCAGTTATTGCGTCTTTGACTGTCTGATAAATTGACGGATCTTTGTGTTTTTTGAATCGCCAGTACCACCATTCGCCGCCCCAAAGATCGACGGGATATAGCTTTGTGCGCCGGGCCAGTGCAACGTTTTTTCTGATGTGTGCCGGGCTCATGGACTTGTTTTGTTCGGGCGTGGGCATTTCCCAAATAGCGTGTGGGCCCCAGGGTTCCAGCTGTAATTCATGAATAAAACTGCGCCTACCGTGTAGTACGCGTATAGTGCTTTTGCGCACCCAATTGAGTGCCGGAAAATGCAGCGCATGATGATATCCGCCCTGCCCGTATAGGATGCGGTAATACGAAAATCCGACTTGATCTGGGATGGGACGCCTGAGCGGAACACCCCATGATGTGCTGGTAGTCATGATGACCGGCGTTTTGGGGTCGAGTCGTTTGACGAGACTGTACTCGGTGCGCAGGCGCCTCCGGTCGACTTCGGGGCGTTCGCCAAAGTTTTTGAGCAACGCCTCGTTTTCGAGTTGGTAACTCACAATACATGTGCGGTTTTTGTAACGGTTGACAACTATCTCCAGATAGCTGAGTAAGGCTTCGGTGCGGGCGGTGTTGGAGAATTTCCAGGCCCACTCCGGCCAGTGGTTTTCGGGCCAGCGCGGCTGGCGTGCACCCAAAGATAGGGTTACGTGACAGCCGTATTCTTCGGCTAGGTCTAGTTGCTGATCGAGGGCCGAAAAGTCGTATTCGCCTTGGTATCTTTCGTGCTCGTCCCAGTAGCTCATTAAGCGAAAACGGCGAAAGCCCATGTCAGTTATGAGCCACTGCATGGTTTGCTGCGGATTCAGGTCAAAACTGCGGCACTGTTTGATGGAAAAACTGACGCCAAAATGGGCTGGGTCGATGGCTTCGGTCGATTTACGATCAGATTTTGGCATCTTTGCTACTATTTTTGATTCCATGTCGGGTCATGGAATGCCTGCTTGGCAACATTCCAAACGGTGGTGTCCTTTTCGTGTACTAAGCGGTAATACCAATATTCGGCACCCCACAGGTAGACCTCTTTCATGCCTGTGCCTTTGGCAAATTCCAGGCGTTTTTTGAACCGGATGGCGTTGAACGATTTGTCTTGCTCGGCCAGGCTGACTTGGGCAATGCCCTGTCCATTTGGCGGCCAGGCTTCGGCTTGGAGTTCGTGGATGATCATGTTTTTGCCTGTGTGCATTTTTTGGATGCCTGCAACAAAAGCGTAGTACCAGGCTGGAAATGGATATTCGATATACCGCTTGGTGGCGGCAGCATCCCAGACACGTTTATAGATAGAGATGCCGAATTCGTCGGGCGTTGGTTCGCCAATTGGTGTGCCGAGGGCGTTATTGCTGCGCGAAATAATCAGTTTACGGTTCGGATCAAGTCGTTTGACTAGATTGTATTCACTCACCAGGCGGCCCCGGTCGTAGTTGGTGCACGTCCCAAAACCTTTTAGGAAAAACTCGTTCTCAAGTTGGTAACTATCGAGTGCTGGCGAATCTTTATAACGCTTTATAACTTCTTGGATAAAGGTTTCCAGGCGCGGCTGCCAATCTGCGGCTGGTCGGTCAACGGTCCAGGACGGCATGTGGCATTCCGGCCAGCGCGGCTGACGCAGTCCCAATGCCAGTGTAACTTTGGCGTTGGCTGCCTCGGCCTTTTGAAACTGCCAATCCAGTACCGAAAAGTCGTAATTCCCAGGCGACGGCTCCAACTGATCCCAGTAACTCACGAGGCGAAAATGGCGGATGCCGACGTCGTTAATGAGTGCGTCCATCGTTTCTTTGGCATTCAGGCCCAGGCTTTCGGCGTAAGCCGGAATGAATGATGCGCCGAGTACGCGCGGCTGGCTGCTACTCGTGGCCATGTACCAGCGCGCGATGCCGTACATCGTGCCAAGTGTCAGTAAAAATGCCGCCGTCAAAACGATCAATATCTTGTGCCAGGCACTAGCCCGCCAGTAATTAGTGATGACTCTCTCGGCGTGTTTCATTACGTTTTTCACGATAAAATGCAGCTTTTCCTTGCTATATTAGGGTTTTGATTAGGTACAATGAACGTATGGATGATTCGCTGCGGCGCGTTAGTATAGTTATACCAGCTCACAACGAAGAGCGCCAATTGCGCTCATGCCTGGACGCCATTGCTGCGCAGACGGTGCAGCCTTTTGAGGTGATCGTGGCCGATAATAATTCCAGGGATAAAACGGCCGAAGTTGCCGCACGATATGATTTTGTACGCGTGGTAAAAGAGTCAAAACAGGGCCGCGTATTTGCCCGCAACGCCGGATTCCGGGCCGCCCGCGGCGATATTATTGCGCGTATCGATGCCGACATTGTGTTGCCTCCGGAGTGGATCGAACACGTCACGGCTTTCTATACCGACACGCGCAACGAGTTCCGGGCTTGGACGGGCGCGGGTCATTTTTATAATGTGCACATGCCGCGGCTGGTAAGTTTTGGGTATAGCCTGATGGCCTTTCGGTTCAACAAATTATTACTTGGTCATTACTCCTTGTGGGGGTCCAATATGGCGCTGCCGCGAACGCTGTGGCAAGCGGTGCAAGGTGAAGTGTGCTTGCGCAATGACCTGCACGAGGACCTGGATCTGGCAATGCATCTGGCGGCCAAGGGCTTTGTCATAACCTACGATACTAGCGCCGAAACGCGCGTCAATGCCGAGCTGCGCCGCGTGCATAGTAATCGCCACGAACTATGGGAGTACCTAAACTGGTGGCCGCGCGCGCTCAAACTGCATGGTAATTCGTTTTGGCCTCTAGCGTGGTTTTTTGGGGTTCTCGGTCTGTATTTGGCTACACTTGTCTTGGTGTTGGCCGAAAAGGTCTTTGGTAAGGCTGCGTCAAACAATGCGGAAGCCGAGTCGTCCTCCGCTGCTGCGTCTGACCTCGACCCTACTGATTAGTCCGCCTGGTTTAGATCGGAATGCCGGTTCCGACATCTTTTTTATTTTTGAAACTGAGGAAAGCCAGTGTGTCTTTGCCGTCGATACGCAAAAGGGCGTAGTAAAGACGGCTTTGCCGAGTGATCTTTCCGCTGCCGGGGAATTTTTGGAAACTAAAACGTCGCATAGTCTGCTTGTCAGGCAGATCCAAAACATTAAAGCTTCCGGACACATATTTTCGGGCAAACTCATGGCAATAAGGATTGCTAGCGAGCATTTCCAAGGCTTGCCGCAGCTGCGGTTCGAGCGTTTTGTCTTCGCGGTGTGCGTCAATATAGCTCCTGAAAGCCTTGAAACCCATAACATCGTCCAGATTATTTAGTACCCCCTCATGAGTGAGTACGCGGTCGGAACCCGTCCCCGTGCTTTTTAGAAATACAAACTGTTCAATGGGTTCTGGCTCTTCCTCCGGCTTTTCGGATTCGCGCAGTGCGTCTTCGATAATCTGCTGTGCCTGTTCGCGCTGTCGTGCAAGCATTTCGTAGAATTCCGTTACACCACCTTTCGGTGCTTTGACCTTTTCTGGTGCGAGTTTGAGGTGATTGGCACGTCCCCAGTGCATGTGCGGACGCAGGGTTCCCTCTAGGCTGGCCCACTCATTTTTGACGTGTTCGTTCTTGTAGGTTTTAAATTGGTCCTTAAGCCAGGCTGGCCATGTGTCCTGAGTGCGGAGGAGTTGTTCCAGGGCGAGCGCTTGGTTAAGTTCTGGATGCTCGATTTTAAAGATGAGTTGCATAATGCCCGCCGCCGCCTTGGCTTGCGCGGAAAGCGCTTTATCATTTGGATCGCCTTCAAAGATTTGTTTCTGAAGAAAATCTGCAAGCAAGGTGTCGTCGGCAGTGGCGTTAAGGAGGGCGTTGTATAGTATGTTGTCCTTGCTTGCGATTGGCGCTTGTTCATTGTGTACGACAAGCATTTCCAGAAGTCCGGGAAATTCCCGCGTGTCGGCTGTCTCGGCTATTTCTTTGAGGCGTTCAAAGAATGGCAGTACGACCTCTGGATCGGCAAGGAACTTTTTAGCTTCGCCTAGGCACTGTGCGTCGGTAAGGGCGGCTCTAAAAACCCTGGCGCTGTACACACTTGTTAGCGTAGCTATTATGTCATCTTTTCCCGTGAGCACAATTCCCATCCGTCTGAGAAAATAGTCCCCTATGGCGTCTGAACCTTCGGGCGTATAAAAAGTGTCCAGATCGCCCTTTTTGTCGGGATTGTCTTTTATATGTGTCTGGTAGTATTCGTGAGCGACATGTAAAACGTCTTGAGTAATAGTGTTTATTGCGCCACTTGGTCCTTGACTGTGAGCGTGGCGAGTATCTTTTTTGCGTCGGCTTTGGCGGGCTTCGTTGGCCGCCGTGCGATCAAACCCGGTTACGGGCAATGCTTTTAAGTGCTTTTGGACTACCGCCGCTTGCCGCCAGGCTGCCCTGCTATTGGCAAGGTGCGTAGCCTGCTCGGCCAAGAATAATTCAATACGCTGGCTGGGATCGCTAAGGTCAAATTCGTTATTGTCGGCCAGCTCGATTGTTCCGGCAATTGTCAATATGTCTGCGTCAGGGCGAATAAGGGGGTTGGCCGAAGTGTTACCGCTGCGTATTGCAGGATTCGGTACTTCGACTTGGTGCCATTGCGCGTTCAAATCAGGCTGAGACTGTTCACTCATAAGGAGTTATCCTATCACAACATAATGAAGGTGCAAGGATTTTTTAGGAATCTCTAGAAATCGATGCCTTTATTGGCCAGGAATTTATCGTCGAAATGGTGTTTGATCTTGGTCATGTCGGTGGCGATGTCGGTCAGGCCGAGAAGTTCTGACGGAAAGTTGCGACCCGTAAAACAGAGGCTGGTGCCGGGCGCACGTTTTTCGATGAGAGTGCGAAGTTGCTTGACGGTCAGCAGGCCGTCGTGCACGGCGTTATTGATCTCGTCGCAGATAACCAGTTGGTACGCACCGCTCAGGGTGGCCTTTAGCGCTTCTTGGTATGTTTCGAGGGCAGCTTCTTTGTGTTGGGCCTCCGAAACAAACTCAGCGCTTAGATCGCTCGCGTTATAGAACCCCTTCCCGCCTTTGTAAAAATACAATTGGTCTTCGAACAGCGGCTGGATGTCGCGGATAAATACATGTTCGCTGACACCCCAATATTTAATAAATTGAATAAACGCCACATTCCAGCGATTGCCGAGCGCTCGCACCATCAAGCCGATGCTGGCGCTGGTTTTACCCTTGCTTTCACCGGTGTATACGATCACTACCGACTCTTTAGTTTTAAAATCTTCGAATGCCATGCTTCTATTATGCAACAGGATTTGCTTGTTGACTAAACGCGGCCTGAATGGCGGTGTGTGCGGCGATGGCAATCGATTCGGCAGCATGGTTTTTGTCTTCAAGGTTTTCTACTAATTCACGCGCATACTGCAAGTCGGGTTCGCCCACTGCGAAGTTTGGCGTGGGCTGTCCGATTTCGATAAGGGCTGCCAGGTCATCGTATCTGCGGATATCGCGAGCACTTAATGGGGCGGCCAGGGCAATCTTCTCTTGACGACGCGCGCTTCCCAATAGGATGGCGCCCACAAATAATGAACGATGCAATTCCCGTTCATGACGGTCGCCGACTAATTCGGTGAATAGGGGTGTAAGGCGTTTGGGTAATTCCTCTGGTTCAACCTTTGACGCTCTTCCATATCTTTTAGCATTGCTCTCCTCTTGGGCGGCCAGTCTTTTGAAGGCTTCTTCGGCTTGGCGGCGTCTTCTGAGGTAACTATCGATAAATACTGCAGCTGGATCGCTGCCAGGTGGGATTTGCGGCGCTCGTTCTTGCGTGGTCATTTTTATTCCTCTTGGTTATGGGGGTAGACGACCGCATTGTAGAAAAAGCTGCCTTTGTTTGACAATGCTTGCCCCGCAAAACTATACGAGCTTTTTTTCTTTGAGGACGTTGTCAATGCGCGCCCGGTCAAACCCGACGATAATCGCGCCGTCGATATCGATGACTGGAATGCCCATTTGCCCGGATTTCTTCACGGCCTCTTGGGCGTATTCCATTTGTTCTTCGATGTTTTTCTCTTGGTACGTAAC
Source organism: uncultured Candidatus Saccharibacteria bacterium (assembly GCA_964610985.1). Classification (GTDB taxonomy): domain Bacteria; phylum Patescibacteriota; class Saccharimonadia; order Saccharimonadales; family UBA4665; genus JARIHD01. The sequence goes on from CAZSZJ010000002.1 coordinate 31,950, forward strand.
GCCCAATTTATCAAAGTAATCTTTGGCGGCATGACAAAACGCACACCAGTCAGCACTATAAACGGTTATTTTCGCATCACTCATATAATTTAAGTATAACATTCCACGTTCGGCTTGTAATGTGGCTGAAGCTGCGATATACAAGGTAAATGACAAAAAACGCGGAAGCTTTTCCTGATACTTTGTACATTGATGAACTGGTGGGCCCAGATAGCCCGGCTGCCGACCTGCTACGTACCAGCCAGCTGATCGAAACATGGTCGCACGGCAGTCCCTGGTTCCGGCGGCAGCTTCACCAACATGCCGATGTCCAAGAAGTTTGCGACAGGATGCCCCAAGATAAACGGGCGGCAATCGCGTCTGAGGTGGGTCGTATTTCGGATATGTTCGAACGCGACAACTTAGCCGAAGATCTGGCGCGGCGCGGCGGTTTGTTTACCGAACCTGTTCCTCCGCACATTCGCCGCCGCCAGCTTAATATTTTGCAGGGCAGCTGGGCTCGCGTTGCATCCCGTGCCAGAGATATCAGTACCCAGCCGCCTCAGCCCGTGAAAGAGTATGGGGTTGGGATGTCCGACCCTGATCCTTTTTCGGTGCGACGATTTTTTGCGGCGGCCAACATTGGATCTTTCTGGCTTCGTCTTGATGCGCGTGTAATGGCACGGGCCAATAAGAAAAGCCGCCCTACCGATAGCGCCTTCCGCGAAAATATACTCAGCGAACGACCGAGCGGCGTGAAAGCTTTTGATCGTTTTCATCACGAATTACGGTTCTGTGCCTTGGTTGGAGGGCTTGATACGGGGTTGCAGGCGCTGCGTCAAGAATGGGAGCAGAATAAGGGACAAGAAACAGGGGCGGAGCCTTTTTATCCGGCAGGGTATGACCGAGAGTGCGCCGATAAAATCAGCGTAGGACTACTTGGAGATGTTTTGCACCGTGTTATAAGTCAGGGCGCGTTTAAAATAGCCGAGGCACGCATGAATACAGAGTTGCATGTATGATTACAGGTTTAAGATGCCAGGGCGAAGCTCTATTCGCCACCTTGCCAGGTCCTGAAGTTCCAGAGGTCGCTCGTGCAGACGCAATGCTTCGACGTGATTTTCGCGCTTCGTTTGGCATTTCGCAGGGTTTTGTTACGGCTCACCGTAAGATTTTTACTGCTACGGCAGGTATTTACAGCCAACTTTGGACTCAAGAAGGAATGCAGCGAGTCCTTCCTGAGGCTCTAGAGTCAGCAGAAGCGGCTGTCATGCGTCTGCGGTTGCCGTCGAATCATCCCGAGATAGACAAAGACGAAGTGGTTGCAGAGACTGGAAAACGGTGGCAAGAATTTTCCGGTATTCTAAACAAGCGGGCAGATCAAGGGCCGATGTCCCCGACAAGCTTTATGCATACGGCAGACCGGGCGGGTACATGGATCTCTCTTTGGGATATACGGCATATGGCGAGAGGTCGACGGCCGCGTGACGCCCGTGTCGATTTACGCGAAAGTCACTACCGCGAGCATGTTCTCGAAGGTAATCCTACCGGCTCTGATACGATGGACCTTATTTGCAGGGCGATGCGAGTCGCACGGGCCTCTTCGGTGTCGGGAGTCTGGGCCTTGTCACAGAAAGCATTTTGGGAAATATATCATCCTGGCGAAGCCTTTTATTCAGAGAAGTTCATGAGTGAAATGGTAGACGATTCACAGTTAAGGTCGGCTAATTTTTGGCTATCAGGGCAGATAAATAATCTAGCGGTTCGCCCGCTTTGTTTGATTCAGGCCGCCGCGGTTAACCGTCAGGTCGCAGAGCAAGAGGCAAAAGAAAAAACTAAAGAACTCTGAAGATGGCCTATCCCTCGCTAAAAGCCCGTTGCGCTTGCCACCTCTGTTTGCTATAGTACTTAAGAAATGAAGAAAGCCGCCGCCCAACCGACGACTAAACCTGCTAGTGGAAACGACCACTTTGGTTTGGGATCGCTGGCGCTTGATTTTTTGGACACGACTTGGCGGATTGCCGTTCCTGTGGTAATTTTTGCAGTGTTGGGCATCGTGGCCGACAGGCATTTTGGTACAAAGCCTTGGCTGACACTGCTCGGCATGGTTGTTGGATTTGGATTCGCAGGTTTACTGCTCAAAAAACAACTCCAGGCCGCCATGATAAGCGACCGTCGCGAGGATTCTGCCAAAGGCCGAGAGGACAATAAATAATTATGAATATATTTGCAGCAACCGGACCGCACATTAGTATCGCCCCCGAGACGTTGTTCAACGTTGGGCCGATTGCTATTACCAATGCGCAGATTTTGGGCGCAGTTGGTTCGTTTATTTTGATCTGGATTTTGTTTGCTACCGTCCGTGCTGTGCGGAGTGGTGGTCGCAGCCGCGGTGCGCACGCTGTTTTATGGCTGTTCGAAAACTTATACGACACCACTGTTGAGGTTATCGGCGACAAGTCGGTAGCCAAAAAGGTGATACCCCTGGCTGTGACCCTCATGCTGTTCTTTATGATCAACAATTGGCTTGGCCTGTTGCCTATCGTTGGGTCAGTTACCTGGGACGGCGCTCCACTGTTACGTGGGGTGGCTGCTGACCTTAACACCACCCTTGCTTTGGCAATTATCTCGATTGTTACCGCGCAGGCGTGGGCTATCAAACGCATGGGCTTCTTTAAGAGCGCTGGGCGCTACTTTATTAACCCCTTCAAAGATCCGCTACACTTCTTTATTGGCCTCCTCGAATTCATCGCCGAATTTTCGCGTACTGCCGCCCTGTCACTTCGTATTTTTGGTAACGTCTTTGGTGGTGAGGTGCTGCTGGCGGTAATCGCCTTCCTGACGTCTTACGCTGCACCGCTGGCGCTGCCGGTATTTTATGGCCTGGAGCTCTTTGTGGGCGCCGTTCAGGCATACGTATTCTTTATGTTAACTATTGTGTTTATTTCATTGGGTCTGCCGAATCCGGACGAGGACCATGGCCACGGGGACGAAAATTCGTCTGCCAAGCCTAAGCCTCACAAAGTGGCTGCAGCCAAGGAACAGGCGTAACAAGATCAATAGTTTAAGATTTTTAAGAAGTAAATAAAGGAGTTAAAAATAATGGATAGTCTCGCATTTGGTTTGACCTATGCTATCGGTGCCGGCCTTTGTGGTATCGGTCTTGGTTTAGTTGGTTTTGGTGCTATGCAGGCCGCTGGCCGCAACCCAGAAGCAATCGGTAAAATCCGAACTCTGATGATCCTGGCTATGGCCTTTGTGGACGCCCTTGCCATCATCGGTTTGGTTGTTGCCCTTATCATTAAGTTCTTGAAGTAATAACGAAGGGACAGTTCCCTGATGCTCGATTCATTAATTGTTGCTAGTACCGTGGCTAGGGAGCACGCCGAAGAGGCGTCGCCTGGTTTGTTGCAGGCGCTCGGCATCGATGGCAAGCTACTTATAGAGCAGGCTATCGCCTTTCTGATCTTGGTCGCCGTACTTGGTAAGTTTGTATACCCTGCCCTCATTAAGGCTATTGACCAACGCCGCGACCAGATCGAAGCCGGTCAAAAAGAAGCCAAAGAAGCTGCCGAAGCGTTGACCAAAGCCGAAGCCAAAGTGGCCGACATGCTGGCCGACGCCCGGGGGCAAGCCGACGAAGTCATTGCCCGCTCACACAAAGAAGGTCTTGCTATGGTTGCCGAAGCCGAAGAAAAGGCTAAGGTCCGCGCCGAGCAGATCGTCAAAGATGCCCGTACGCAGCTGGACGCCGAGGTGGCAAAAGCCCGCCAAGTGCTCAAAAAAGACACCATCGAATTGGTGGCCTTGGCCACTGAAAAAGTGGTCAAACAAAAGCTGGATGACCGTAAAGACGCTCAGCTCATAACAGAGGCTTTGCAGGAGACGGCGTAATGGCTGCTGCACGTGTTTCACGCCGGATTTTGGCCCGCACCATTGCCACAAGGCTCATTGCCGACCCCGCTCGTGCTCGCCATTGGATTCAGGCCTTGGCCGCTTACTTGGTGGAGAATAAGCGCGAACACGAAGCCAACCTAATTGTCACCGACATCGAACGCGAACTCTTTGAACAAGACAGCCAACTGGTCGTTTCGGTCACGAGCGCCCGTCCACTAACCGGCGGCATTCGCGCGAGTCTTACCAAATTACTTACAGACCAGCTGCACGCCAAAAAAGTATTCTTAACAGAGTCTACTGACGCCGCTTTGATCGGCGGCCTCATCGCTCGCACACCAGATGCCGAACTGGATGCCAGCATTCGTACCAAGCTAAATCGGCTCGCAACAATTGATTAATCAGACGCCCCCGGGGAAAGAACAGGAGAATAATAAAACAACATGAGTGAGCTTAAAGTCCAAGAACTATCAGCCGAGCTCCGCGACGCGATCCAGAATTTGCGTGATCGCCAGGGCCTCGAAGAAGCCGGTATTGTTACCCGTGTGGGTGACGGCGTGGCTTGGGTGTATGGCCTGCGCAGCGCCGGTTATAACGAAGTGCTTGAAATCGCCACTTCAGACGGCGGTTCGGTAACGGCTTTTGCCCTTAACCTGCTCGAAGACGAAATTGGCGCGGTGATCTTGGGCGACGACTCTCAGGTTGTTGCCGGCAGCAAGGTTAGTCTGACCGGAAAAATCCTCGACGTTCCTGTCGGTCCCGAACTAGTTGGCCGCGTGGTTGACCCATTGGGTCGCCCTCTCGACGGCAAAGGTCCGATCAAAACCAAACAACGCAACCCCATCGAACGCCGTGCTCCTGGCGTGATGGACCGCCAATCTGTTTCCGAACCGGTCATGACCGGTCTCGTGGCTATCGACACCATGGTTCCTATCGGCCGTGGTCAGCGTGAGCTTATCATTGGTGACCGCCAAACGGGTAAAACCGCGATTGCTATCGACACCATGATCAACCAGGCTAAGCAAAAAACCGGCATTATCAATGTGTACGTGGCCGTTGGTCAAAAGCGCTCCAAGGTTGCCGCTTTGATTGAGCGCCTCAAGCGCGAAGGCGTGATGGACCAAACTATCGTGGTCGCAACCAGTCCTGCCGACCCTGCTCCGCTGCTCTACCTGGCCCCCTACGCTGGCTGTGCCATGGGCGAATATTTCCGAGACAACAAGGGTCACGCTCTTATCATTTACGATGACCTGACCAAACATGCCGTGGCTTATCGTCAGATGTCACTCTTGCTTCGCCGTCCTCCGGGCCGCGAAGCCTATCCTGGTGACGTGTTCTACCTGCACTCCCGTCTTTTGGAGCGCGCCGCTAAGCTGAATGATGAACTTGGTGCTGGTTCATTGACCGCTCTGCCGATCATCGAAACGCAGGCTGGTGACATTTCGGCGTACATTCCGACCAACGTCATCTCCATTACCGACGGTCAGATTTTCCTCGAAACCAACCTGTTCTACCAGGGTATCCGCCCTGCTATTTCGGTTGGTTTGTCGGTTTCACGTGTGGGTGGTGCCGCTCAGACCAAGGCTATTAAGACTGTTTCCGGTGGTCTAAAACTTTCGCTAGCGCAGTTCCGTGAACTGGCTTCGTTTGCTCAGTTCTCGAGTGATTTGGATGCTGATACCAAGCGCACCATCGAACGCGGTCAGCGCCTCACCGAACTCCTCAAGCAAAAACAGTACAGCCCGCTCAGCATTGCCGAACAGGCCGTGAGTGTGTTGGCTGCTACCAAGGGTGCATTTGATGAAGTTCCGACCGACAAGGTTAAAGACGCTCAGGCCGAGCTGATTTCCCTGCTCGAAGACAAGCATGCAGACGTCATGAAGACTTTGAATACTGGCGACAAGCCAACCGAAGAGCTACAAAAGACCGTACTCGCTGCTGCCGAAAAAGTAGCCAAAACCTATGTCGCTACAACAAGGAAGGTCGAGAAATAACGTGGAAAGACCGGAAAAACGACGCGATCCACGCCTGCATCCTATTGATCCGCATGCTGTTGACCGCATAGGTGCTTTCCGTGCTGGTGAGACTCCCCCGGTCGTACTAGGTAATGCGCTGGCTCATTGTTTGCAGAATATTGAACCTGCCAAAATAGGGGCAGTCTTGGCGGGTGATATGTCGCTTGGTTATGGAGACGAGCATCCGGCCAATACCGTGGTTAGAGCTTTATTTCCTCACGATAGGGTCGACCAGTCACATTTAACTGACCCTGCTTTTCGAGAGACAGCCTACGCCCTTGGCCTGGCGCGAGAGTATAGCCCTAATGCAGAAATCGGGGTCGCTAACCATGGCTAGTAGACAGCAAATTAAACAGCGGATCAGTTCGGTTAAAAGTACCAAGCAGATTACCAAGGCGATGCAGTTAGTTGCAGCCAGCAAACTGCGCCGGGCGCAAGAAGCGGCCGCCGGCCCTCGGGCGTACGCCGAACTGGCTCGCGGTATTTTGGCACGCCTCCGTCACATCGCTGGCGGCGAAAGCGAATCGTATCTGTTTACTGATCGTCCAGTCAAAAACCGATTGCTCATGGTTGTTACTGGTGACCGCGGCCTAGCTGGTGCGTATAACTCCAACGTTATCCGCCGCATGCTAACCGAACTAACGAGTGACCGCGATAAAGGTATTGCGACATCAGTTATTGTCATCGGCCGCCAAGCGGCACATGCCGCCGGACGCATTGCCGGTCTTGACATTCATGCCGCCTACCAAGGCCTGCCCGACAAGCCCGACGCCGACACGCTGCGGCCTATTCTTTCGACGGCCGTTAGCCTGTTTGCCGAGCGTAAAGTGGATGCAGTCGACCTGATCTATACCAAATTTATCTCGACCGTTAACCAAGAAGTGCTATCGAAGCGTCTCTTGCCTGCCGGGCTTGACCAGGAACCAAGCGAAGAAAAGGTTGAAGACGGCGAAGTAACTGTCGAACCGTCGGTCGAAGCGTTGCTGCGCTCGACCACCGTGCGCCTCCTGGATGCGCAGATTTATCAGGCTCTTTTGGAAGCAGCCGCCAGCGAACATTCCATGCGCATGCTGGCCATGAAAAATGCCACCGATAACGCCAGCGACATCGTCGACGACCTGACGCTCGAATTCAACAATGCCCGCCAAGCGGCCATTACCCAAGAATTGGCCGAAATCAGCGGCGGCGCGGAGGCCATAAAATGAGGCGCGATAGTAACGTGGACGCTTGGGTGGGTATGGTTCCAGAGGCTCCGTTCTTTTCTTTGGTAAGCGAGCTTGGCTATCAGAGGGCCGACTGGCCGGAGCATGTAATAACCGCTGGCACTAGCGTAGCAAGACTATGCGCAGCTATGTCCCTACCTGAGGGGTCCTCGTCTGAAGATGCAAGTGATCTGTCGGAGCAACAGATATCCGTAGCTACACCGTCTGACAGGGCTAGGGCCGCGCGTTTTTTGGCGCTGGCGAATCACACCAGCCCGCCCGACCTCGGATTGATGCAAGTACAGGTAGCAGATCTAATAACCCCCACCCACGAAGGAGAACAATAATGGCAACAGCAAAAGATAACCCCAAGACCGGCACCGGACAAGTTGTCCAAGTGGTTGGTGTGGTGGTCGATGTTGAGTTTGCGGCTGGTCAGCTGCCCGCGATCAACAATGCCCTCCAGGCCGACCTACATGGTCAAAAACTCGTACTTGAGGTCGCTCAGCACCTCAGCGAAACATCGGTGCGTACCGTTGCGTTGTCGAGCACCGATGGCCTGAGACGCGGCGCAAAGATCATCAACACCGGCGCGCCAATTAGTGTTCCTGTGGGCAAAGAAACCCAGGGCCGCATGTTTAACGTGATCGGTGAGCCAATTGACGGTAAGGGCGGCACCTTTAAAGAGCACTCGCCCATCCACCGCGCTGCGCCAACACTCGAAGAGCAGTCTGGCTCGGTTGAAATTCTCGAAACCGGCATTAAGGTCATCGACTTGATCTGTCCGATCGTCAAGGGTGGTAAGGTCGGTCTGTTCGGTGGTGCTGGTGTCGGTAAAACCGTGACCATCGAAGAACTTATTAACAACATCGCCCGTTTCCACAGTGGTAGTTCGGTCTTTGCCGGTGTTGGTGAACGTACCCGCGAAGGTAACGACCTCTACCACGAAATGGCCGAAGCTGGCGTGCTGGACAAGACTTCACTGGTCTTCGGTCAGATGAACGAGCCGCCTGGTGCGCGTCTGCGTGTTGCTCTTTCTGGCCTGACCATGGCGGAAAAATTCCGCGACGAAGGCCAGGATGTGCTGCTATTTGTGGACAACATTTTCCGCTTTACGCAGGCTGGTTCTGAGGTTTCTGCCCTCTTGGGCCGCTTACCTTCTGCCGTGGGTTACCAGCCTAACCTCCAACAGGAAATGGGTATGCTACAAGAGCGCATTACCTCTACCAAAGCTGGTTCGATTACATCGGTGCAGGCCGTGTACGTGCCTGCCGACGACCTTACTGACCCGGCTCCGGCAACTACATTTGCTCACCTGGACTCGACCATTACGCTTAACCGTGCACTGACCGACATCGGTATCTACCCCGCTGTTGACCCGCTCGATAGTAGCTCGACCGTACTCGACCCCGAAATTGTCGGCGAAGAACACTACAAAGTGGCCCGCGAAGTACAGCGTATTTTGCAGCGCTACAAGGATCTTCAGGATATCATCGCCATCCTGGGTATGGAAGAATTGTCCGACGAAGACAAAAAGACGGTTGCCCGCGCCCGCCGCATTCAGCGCTTCCTGAGCCAGCCGTTCTTTGTGGCCGAGAAGTTTACCGGCAACGTAGGTAAATATGTATCGCTCAAAGACACCGTTAAATCATTCCGCGAAATCCTGGATGGCAAGCATGACGACAAACCTGAGTCCGCGTTCTATATGAAGGGCGACATTAGCGAGGTGAAGGCGGCGGCATGAGCGAAGGGTCGCCTGAGGTAAGATCTTCATTCTCTTGGCTTGAGGGAGCCGCCCCCGGGTTTGACGGTGCCACCTCTGAGCTCATGACATACGCGCCGAGACTTCCGTTTTCTGCGGTTGCAGGCTCTGAATCGGCTGCCTTATCGGCGCTTTTAGGGCCAGATCCCCGAGTGATTGAATCGCAGGATGATCTCTGGCCCGATTTTGCGGACTTACCTTCCTATACACAGGCAGAATATTGGGTGAATCACCAACCCGACAGTGAGGTATATAAGATATGAAATTCCAATTAGTTTCGCTTGACGGCGTAAAGTTTGGCGGCGATGCGTATTCGATCGTGCTGCCAACAGCCGCTGGCCAGGTGACGATCATGCCTGGTCATGAACCGTTGCTGGGCGTCGTTGTCCCGGGTGTAATCGTCGTGCGCCGCGACAAAAGCGACCTCGATACGCACCTGGAACATTACGCGACCAACGGCGGCGTGCTTGAAGTCGGCAAAGAAGGTGTTCGCGTTCTGGTAGACGAAGCCACGCATGGCGACGAAATCAATGAAGCCGAAGCCGAAAAAGCCCACCAGGCCGCACTTGACCTACGCAAAAATGCCAAAGACCAGATAGAACTGGACAAAGCCCAGGCTTTGGTCGACCGCACCGCCGTACGTTTGCAGGTTGCTGGACTGCGCCGACGTCACCGCCGATAATGTAGCACTTGTTGATCGCCTGCTTGCGATGTATAGTAATCGCCTATGAGTAATATTTTAGCCAATGCGGCCGAGATGGGCCGAAGTTACGATTTTTTTACAGACCCTAACTCCTACGGTGCGTTTGAACTGACATCAGAGCACCAGTTGCCTACCATATGCATTGATCCCCGCGATGAAGATCGGGAGCAATTAAAGATTGCCTGTCAGACGCCAGGCGCGATTATCGGCAAAGGTAGAGATGCGAGTCTCGCATTAACGGCCAATGATTCCGAGGGCGTCTTGTATACCGTGGAACAAGGAATGGAGTATGACGGCAGCCTTCAACGCCAAACAGTATCAGGTGGCGGTCACCCTGCATGTAAATATAATGAAGGGTTGGTGTCGGTCGACAACGAGATTATCGATCCACAAGACGAGACGATGGATGTGTTGCGTGAGTTTATCCGCCGGTATGGGCTGGAGGACGCCCGCGTAAAGAGCTTTATTATACGGATCCAGGACGCGGCTAAAAGAATCCGAGACAGCAAGCCGGAGCATAATCCTGACCAACTCTTAGCGTACGCCGATAAGCTGTATCCCGGGCAAAATAACGTAGCGCCTATGGTGGGCGAAAACCGCGCCGGCTTTTACATTCTTAATCACCATCCTCGCATCGGTCTCAAACGCAAAGATGTGCACCGCGGCGACAAGCCTTTGGTGGTTCAGGCGTATCATGACAATGTCTATGCGTCGGTACACAATTTGAGTGATATGCGCGGTATGAGTCCCGAGGTAAGAGACTTGCGCTTGGCTGCATTGCTCCTGCGATCGGCGGCCACCCGGACTGTCGTGTGCGCTGGCAACAAAGACATGAAATTGCTGCATGTCGTCCCTACGGCCCACGGCACGCAAATAGAAGAAGGCTATTTCTAAAGAATACCCATTAACGGACAGGTAGTATGACAGAGAAGAGCACGCAGTCTCCTTCCTTCGACAAAAAGCGTATTCGCGCTGAACGTGAGTTTCGTCGTTTGGTGAGTCGATGCCTAGATCCGGTTACATGGGATGATTGGACCCGAACGGGCGGGTTTTTTGAACAACAGCCAAAGAGTTTGGTCCGCCGTCGAACGGTAAACATCGAGCGGTTATTTCCAATCGTATGTTTTCAGGAACTGTGGCCACTACACGATGATTCGGCATGGCCCGGCCCGAGACTTAAGATGGATAGCGCTGATGCAGAGGTGAACTGGATCATGACTATTAATCAAACAGAAACAGCCCCATTTTCCAGTCGTTGGCGAAGTCGAAGATCGACCCTAGCGGCAGAGCGGAGCCGCTATACCGTTGCTATTGACGCAGGCTATCGCACTGAGCCGGTTTTTCCTCCGCACCGTGTCCTTACCGAAGAAGAAATAGAAGACTTTCTGCCCTACGGTGGCTACCAGGAAATAATTACGGCGAAACGTAAGGACCAGCCTAGGGATCGTTACGCCGTAGAGGATGAAGATGACGCACTTTCTATCGGATGGTATTCTTCCAACAAGGCAGTGGGCTGGCCGGAGGTTGCACCCATACAAACCCAGGCTAAGCTCGATATCTTGATACAGCTGAACGATCTAATCTTTTCTCAGACCTTAGATTTATAGCAGGCTAGGCTGCCTTGCTCGGTTACGCGTGCTGGGTCATTTTTGCTGCTTGTAGTGGCGTTGACCATGCTAATGCCCTTAGTTTAAGATGTGCTTAAATATAATCCAATAAGATGTCAAAAATTAAACGAGGAATTGAAAATAACAGCACGCTTGAAGAAGCGACTGATACCTTTCGTTATTTGACCAGACTGGCACTGCGTAAAAGCGTATGGTCCGAATGGGAGTCTGAAGGTTCTCATGCGGGCGGCATGAAATTTACCCTGCTCCGGCGGAGTCGCCACTATCGTTTTTCGCGGATGGTCCCTGCCCGTTATGCCTCGATTGCCTATTCGCCGTTATATGTTAACGGAACGCCGGCGCCTAGAATTGTTTTTGGTAAAGCGGACGGAAAGGCCTATGAACATTTCAATGTCGCGCAAACGGAATTTGCACCGTATACCCCTGACTTCAAACAGCATATCGGAAGCTTATTGGAGCGTCGCTATCTTTTCCGGCTGAGCGCCGAAGCATTTGAGCGCCCATCATTAAGCATGCCCCGGCCGTTGACCGAGGAGGAGGCTTTGAGTTTTGAGCCCTACGGAGGACCTGTGCATCAGGTTGTACTGTGCGGAATTAAGCATACTATCGATACTGATTATTTGCTTCATGAGGACGATGACGTTGTCTGCTTGTGGCGTACGCGAAGCAATGAGGACGGCATTAATATCGCTAGGCCGCTCACGACTGACGCTGACGTCCCAGGACTCGTTGAACTCAACCGTACGCTGTACGACGTATTATCCACCTGGAAATAACGCTTAAACGTCCACCCCTAATGCTATTTACAAAAGCGAAATCTTAGGATACGCTTCTGGTATACGTAATTATCTTTTGGAGGGAATATGCTAACACGAAAAAAAATCGCCATGATACTGGCGGAGTTTTTGGGAACCGCGCTTCTGACACTAGCCGTACTGGCTGTCAGTAAGTCTACTATCGGTATCCCCTACTTTGTTGCTATCGCGGCCGGTTTGGTTGTAGCAACCGTAACACTAACACTGGGCGCTGTTTCAGGTGCACACCTGAACCCACTGGTCACCATCGGTCTGTGGTCGGTTCGCCGCGTAAAGACCTTGCCTGCCATCGTGTATCTTGCGGCTCAGCTGCTTGGTGGTATCGCAGCCTACTGGCTGTTCACCTACTTCGTGGGTCAAACCTGGCATAACACCAATAGCGGGTTCGAGGGTCGCGTACTGGTGGCCGAAACTGTTGGTGCTTTCATCTTTAGCCTCGGTTGGGCTGCCGTTGTCTTCCAAAAACTGGAAGGTGGACGTGCTGCTGCGACCGTCGGTATGTCGCTGATGCTTGGCGTTCTAGTGTCTGCTGCTGGTGCGGGTGGTATCGTTAACCCCGCTGTTGCCCTTGGTGCGCAGTCATGGGTTTGGGGCACGTTTGTGCTTGGCCCAATCCTTGGTGGTATCATCGGGTTCAACCTGTACAGTCTGCTCTTTGCGCCCGCTTCTTCGCTGGTCGAAAAACCAGCCAAAGCCCCGGCTGCCGCTCGTAAAAAATAGTCTTCTGCTTTGCAGATAAAAACGACCAGCGCCCCGGCGACTGGTCGTTTTTATCTGCATTCTAAATATGGTATTGGCGGTACTAGCGGTCGAATAGCCAGACATCGACTTTTTTGTCGTGCATGGACCGTATAAAATCGGTTATGACCGGTGTTGCCTGAGAGGTGAGCGGCTGACTGTTGCTCCAGTATGACCAGTCAGTTTCCTCCGCCTCCTTGCTTTTATCCTGGGCGAAGATATTTACGGACACTTCGTAGTTTTGTTTTTGTAGGATTCCGGCTTGTTCGCGCACCGTCATCAAGATTTGTTTGCGCTGCTCGGGGCTGACCGTTTTGACCTCGTCTTTGTCGAATGTATACTTTGCGCCGAATGTAGCCGTATTAAACCATACTTTTTTGGTGCCGAGCTGGCCGGCCATCTCTGTTAGCAGATCCGTGTTCAGATATTCGGCCGCGTTGAAAATGACAGCGCCGCCTGGTTGACGTGAGATCCAGGGAAATCCTTGTATGCCAGCGTAGTTGACTAATCCGCTCGGAATTCCCTTGACATATGGTAGCAGGCTCACGTAATCTCCGTTTTGCCACTCAAAGTCAGTGTTTTCGTAGGTGGCCGAATTGAGCAGTACGCTGGTGGCCAGCGTCGGGAAGTATTTGCGCGCCGTTGTTAGGTGAGCGGTTACGGCCGGGGCAAAAAACTTCGGTTGGTTGTTGCTCCAGTATGGCAGATTTGCCTCGGGAAAAGGATTCCAGATGCCTAACTGTTGATCAGTTAGGCCCAACGCTTTGAGCTCAGCGAAGTACGCATCAAGCGCCGTTGTGTAGGTTCCGTCGGCAAAAAGCGCGAAGTCGAGCAGTGTGCCATCTTTTTTACTAGGCTCTACAATAACTACCGGTCGAATTCCATACCGGCTGAATTCCTTGAAAGTTTCAGCATCATCTTTAGCATATGCCCTTCCTTCGTCGCTGGTAGATGGCATAGAAGTAAAGAGCATGACGGTATTGGTCGCGCGCGAAGCGCAGGCTTGCTGAAACAGACCGATCTTGCGTAGCGTGCTCATACGAGCGTTGGCTAGGCCGTTGATGGGCTTATCTGGCAGACAAGCGTTGGTCTTGACGATAGTGGCCTTGGACTTGTGAAGGGTGCTCAGGATGGCCAGCGGTTTAACGCCAGTAAAGAACTGGTACACGACACCGGCCGAAAAAAGCGTCAGTCCGATAAAAACAATATTAATCAAAAAAATATGGCGCTTTTTCATGGTCTAACCCTTTTCTACGCCTTCGCGTTTCCATTGTTGCCATTCTAGCTCGTCGCCACGGACAACCATATGTATCCCGCGCAGCAACGCCTGGAACTCAATCCACACGACCATATAAAAGAGCGGCCACGTCAAAGGAAATAGCAACAGGAGCTCGGCGCGCTCTTTGAGCGATAACCTGCCGCCAAAGCACGCTACCACCATATACGATATGCCTACGAATAGCATGCTTAGGGCGAGAGAGACGAACTCGCCGGCCAGCAAGCTATATACCAGCAGGAGCGTGACACCAATAGGCTCCAATAACAACTGGATTTCAGCGAACGCCGCAAATGGCAGTACGAACCACGTCAGGAACTTATTGTGTCGCCTCTCCCACGAAAAAAACAGCCGTCGGTAGCGCAAAAACGTATCAAAGCGACCCTTCTTCCAGCGCAAGCGTTGGTTAATGAGGCCGCTGTAGTTCGATGCTCCTTCGGTATAGCACAGCACATCTTCGGCATAGATGGACCTGAGACCGTGAAACTTGGTCCGCATCGACATCTCAATGTCTTCGGTTTTGTTTGCCTCATCGAAATAGCCAAAATAATCGAATGTATCTTTACGCCGAAAAGCCGCGCAAGCACCGCCGTAGATGTACTCCGCGCCCATAGCACAATGTGCGCGTTTGAAGTAGAAGCCGAATAGATATTCGAGGCGTTGCATCAGGCCCACAATCCGGCCACGGACGTTGGCCACGCGTACTTGCCCAACGGCTGCTGCAACGCTCGGATCACGAAAATGTTCCGCCAGATTGGCAATGGCGTCCGGGGCTAGCATTGAGTCGGCGTCGATGGTCAAGATGATACTACCAGTGCTGTGCTCGATGCCATAGTTCAAAGCGCGCCCCTTCCCTCCGTTTGGAATATAATACTGGACGATACGCCGGTTGCCCGCGAGATTTTTAGACTGACGTCGAATGAAGTCATTTACGATTGCGCGTGAATTGTCGGTCGAACCGTCGTTAATAATAATGACTTCTATATTATGATACGAATTTGCCAGTACCGACTGCACAGTTTTTCGTACGCCAACTTCTTCGTTCCAGGCAGGAATAAGTACGCTAACCAATGGCTTGTACTGTGGCAGATATCCGTGACGCCGGATCTGCTGTTTGAGTACGCGATGTCGGCGGGCGGCTTCACGCACCGAGAACCAAGCGGCGAATACAAGGAAGACAAAATATTTTACGAGCATGATCGTCGCTAGAAAAATGGTCAGGTTGCGGAAAAGTATGAAGAGAGTTTCGTTAGTCATTGCTCTAGTCCCTGTACTGATAATAAGTTGGCTTCAATAATGGTGCTGATCTTCTCGGCCCGGTCATCACAAATAATCAACAGTTTGCCGGTAGCCCGGTTGTCGGCCGGTACGTATTGTTGTCCGTTTGATATGGTGGCGGTGCTCGTAATTTTGTACACATACCGCCATTCCTGGTCGGTGTCCATGAACAGGTTGCTGCCTTCGGCGGGCATCGCGCGGGGATCGATCGTGCGGAAGCTGGAGCGACAGTACATCAGGGCAACACCCAAATTACCGCTACGGGCCGTTTGCGGAGCGAGCAGATGCATTGTGTCGGCACGCGCAAGCCATTCTTTGCTGGTGGGATGAATCGGCATTACAATGTCGAGCTTTTTGGCGCGCTGCGGCAGCTTCAGGGCTATTGGCTTACCAAAGGTACCGAATATGTTTTCGTTGGCGACATCACGACTTTGGGTATAGCCTTTCTGTAAGTCATAGGTTTGGGCGACCGGTTGTACCGTCACTGCATCAAGGGTATGTACGAACGGCAGAGACCGATTGTACAGCGACTCATATCCTGAGGCTAGCAAAAAAGTACTGATTGCCCCGCACAGCCCCAGCACAAAAATGCGTAGTGGCCAGATAATGGCGTTCCGCAGTATTTTTTTCATATTCATAGCAGCGACCGGTGCTTTCGTACCATCCTGCGGGTTCGCCATCGGATAAAGGCAGTCGTACATTTACTCAATACGTTAACCAAGATGACCACTCCCACAAAAAACAGGTATAAATACCAAAGCGCAAAAAAAGGACTATCCTCTGAAGGCAAAAACATGGTCATGCTCCTATTCTCTCGACGTGTTCCCAGCTTACGGAATGCTCGGTATGGTCGTCGGTTCTACTGTGATGTATGGATTTTAGCAGGGCCAAGAATTCAACGGCGGTCAAAACGTACAGCCATATATATAATAACGGTAAAATGAAAGAAAGCTTAACTTTTGTTCGCGTGCTTTCGGTTTCTTCGCCGAGCAATATTAGGCCGATGAAGGCTGTCACGATGCAATACACACTGACGAGCGAAGCCATATCATGATATTGCACGGTCACCCAAATGATATAGCCGATCAGAATCGGCTCGAGCAGCAAGATACATTCACTCACAACAGCATACGGCAATTGATACCAGGTCAGTCGCTTATCGTAGCGCCGTGAACGACTGAAAAATAGTGCCCGGTTTTTGGAAAACGTCTGCATGCGGCCATATTTCCAGCGGAAGCGCTGGCGGATGAGCGAGCGAAAGGTCAGGACGTGCTCGGTGTACGCTACGGCGTCGGCGGCATAATGGATACGGTAGCCTTTGTTGCCGAAATGCCGGATACATTTGACCGTCAGATCGATGTCTTCGGTCATCGTGTCGGTGTCATACAGCCCGACTTTAAGCAAAGCCGAACGACGAAAGGTGGAGCCAACGCCGCCGATAATATATTCCATATTCATGCTGGTCAGCGCCCGTTTCATGCGATACGAAATCAGATACTCAAAGCGTTGGATCAGTCCTAAGGCCTTGTTGCTGGGCAAGATTTTAACATTGGCCGCCGAAGCGATTACTTTAGGGTCACGAAAATGCTCCACCATGCGGGAAATGGCTGTCGGATCAAGTAATGAATCGGCGTCCACCACCATAATCAGCTTGCCGCGTGACCAGTGTTGGACCGCCCGGTTAATCGCTGCTGCCTTGCCGCTGTTCGTCTGGTTCACGACTTGCAGCCGTCCCTTGTTGCGTCGCTGGACACTTCGGGCCAATTGTAGTGTCCGATCGGTTGAGCCATCATTGACTACGATAAGCTGTGTATGTTTGTAGTCGCTGGCCAAGATTGATTCTATGGTACGGACGATAACGACTTCCTCGTTGTAGGCGGGCACGATAACGCTCACGAGCGGCCGATATGGGCGTCGGCGCGCGCGTTGTTTGGCCATTAGCCGGATGTCATAGATGTCTGACCCGATAAGCATAGACAAGACGCGCACCAAATTGAGGATGCTGAGTGCGGCAATAACATAATAAAATACGGCAGAAGTGGTCATGCTGGTAGTCCGCCGAACGGCGGGATTTGATTAGCGCTGTTCCCTGGAGTATCGCTGGCGAAGCGCGCGGACGACGAGCTGGCTGACGAGCGCCGTAATGCCAATGCCAATAGCGAGGAACGATAGAATCATGCCTAGGCTATTGTCACCGGTATTTGGCAAAGCAGCAATGCCGACGCCGGCAACCGTGCTGCTTGATAATACTTTAGTCAGTTCGTTATTTTCGTACATGGTCGCTTCCTGTGAATTAAAAATGATCCCGCGCAAATGCAGGACCCTCATTTGTATTTATAATATACTACTGGCGGCTCATGTCAATACCTACCGAGGTAGTTTTGACCCCTTGCCTTTTGAAGCTTCTTTATCTATGCTAAAAAACATGACAAAACAAAAGCCGGAAGTAAACTACTCCATCCAAAACGTTGGGATTGGTCCCCGGCGGGCGTTGTTTGACGGTATTGACGAGACGCGGGACTATTTGCGAGATATTGGCGCAACGGCGGGATTGAACTGGTTGCCCCTAGTGCGGTCGCGCTTGTATGCTGAAGTGCGGCTCCGTGCACTAAAAGGCACGTACACTAATATTGAAGACGGCGTGGGATTGATTGCTTCGATGGACCAGTCCTTTGCGCCGACCATACCCGAAATCTGGCAACGCTTTACCAATAAATCGGACACTATGTCCTTGGCTGGGCGGACGCAACGTCTAGCGAATAACTTAATAAAACAACGCGGAATCATGCCGCCGGTGTTAAAATCGCTGGGAACAATGAGGCGCATGGCTGAAATTGCCGGTCATGAAGCGTTGTTTGCAAATATGTATGCCGAAGAATTACCCCCAGGTAAACGCTACGATGGACCATACACTCGCAGCGCCATACTCGCGCCTGACGTTGTCGAGAGCCTCGGCAGCTCTGTTAGTGAGCTTCCCGAACAGCTCAGAACTCGCGGTATAACGCACATTTCTTTTGACGCATATCATGCAACACGCAAGTCTCAGAGCGGCAATACCCAACTCCCGCCATGGGAAGAATATCTGCCCCAATTCGCTGCCCAGGGGCTTATTCGCCAAGTCAGGTTTTCTTTAAACAGGATTGATCTGCCGGAGGCCAGCGGCATTGAGGCTATGGCACAAACGCATGATTTTGCCAGTGAGCTTATAAAAGACGAGGCTCGCTTTTCGCGGTTAGGGCCGATACCTGAGCAGGTATCCAGTATCGTGCAGAATCATCCTCTGGAGCAGCCCCTAGACTTTACCGTGGCCGGTGATGTGAGTGGATTGCGTATCGAAAGCCTTAGAAACGCGTACCACAATCTGGGCCGATTGATGGCCGCCGCATAAGTCCGGCCATCAATCTGGGCCGCATACGGATCTGATAATTAGGTAAATAAAAATAAAGGACTCCAGTAGGGAGTCCTTTATTTAACGTCGAGTGTATATTAATACTCTTCGTTTGGGTCACCGCCATAGCCGATGCCACCGTTTAGGACAACCCATTCGGCGCATTCGTCGAAGCTGTTAAAGCCCCAAACATACCAATAGCCGTGGCCGCACTCAGCGCGGGCCTTGGGCGCATCGGTAGAGACGTAACGCAGACAGTGGTCAAGATTGATGAAGCCAAGCTTCTCCCATCCTGCTCCACCGTACTGTGTATAACAGACCTTCTGTGGACTGTTCTTCGGCACGTCGAAGTAGCTTGGGCTGGCTGATGCATAGCTCGTAGTGCCTGCAACTGCAACAAGAGCTGTCACAAAAAACGCTGCAACCAACTTGGTTGAGCCAATTTTTTGGAGCATGCTTGTAAGTTTGTTCATAAAGCAACCTCTTCCTTAAATTTATATTAACGCGAGCAACCTATACATTATAGGATACGTCGTGAGGGGTTACAAATCATTTTTCCCTGTTTTTGTAAGCTTTTTAACGTTTTTTTGAGCTTTTTTATTCCGACGCCATTCTTCGGCGATAGAAGAGAGGGTTCCAATGCATATTAGTAAAAAAGCGTAGACAGCAAAGCTGCTGGCCAACTCTTTATTGTTGCTCAGGAATATAAGCGGAATGCATAACATTGCAATGATGGCCATTTTAAAAGTCTCGCTGCTTTTTATGCCGACCAGAAGGGCGATAATTCCGTAGAGCATAAAAAGGATCTGACCAAATTGAGGTATTTGAATGAGTATACCGGATATGATTATCGCCAAAACCACTAGGATGTTAACAGCAGTTCGATGATGCTTCCAATGCAAGAAGCGTAGCACCAACGAGCGCACAGTTCTTTCTGGCGCGGTTAGTCTAGCTGACATTTATCGGATTTCCTTGTCATATTTTGATTCGACCTTGTAGAGTTTGAGGCCAGGTGTTTCTTGTATTAGGGTAATGTTAGGCTGACTTGCTATAAAATCGTATTTCTTGTAGTCTTGTTCCTTCGCTAGAAGTATGTAATGTATTTCCAGATTCTGAAGGTCGCTTGCCATGTCCTTGTAATTATCATCGGCGTGCGCACGCGGCAAAATATTATTCTCTAACTGAGATTGCGCACGAGTAGTTCCGTAAGACTTAGCCCCCTTTAGTTCAGGATTATTGCTCATAACAATGTCGGAACTAAAGAACTTTTCGGCAGGGTTGGCAATGACGCGGCCGGCAAACTCGAAGCGCATGTATTGGTGCCAAGGCAAAAAAAGTACTTTCTTGCCCTTGGCCTCGGCCGCAAGTCGTTCATTAATAGCTTGCCATTCTATTGGATATTGCTTGGGGTGTAGTTGACCATGAAACCCAAAGGGCATTAGTGGCGCTAGCCCCAGAGGAATGAGTAGTAAAAGAATTGTAGCGCCCGCCCACTTTTTAAGAGCGGCATTTTCGTTAAATAAGCGGATAATAGCAAAAACGCCCCACGCACTGAAATAAACGTATGCGAGGGCTAACAGTACGGTGAATTTCTGAGATTCCCGATAGCCACTAAAGAGCGGTATATTATTGTAAAGCCATTGGTTAATGCCGCCAAATATTGTCCCGGTTGTCCCCGTTGCTAATATGGTGCCCACAATCACCACGAGAGTAAAAATAGCAGCCAGGCCCTTTTGGCGTCTCCATGCGTATATCGCCCCAAGTAGCAATACAGCCCACAAGGCTATGACTGGAAGAAGCCACCAACTAAAAATATCTTCCGGCACAAGAAACAGATTCTTTGCCTCTCCCCAGAACCCTCGCAGGCTCAAGATATTTCCTAATACTCCAAGCCCTCTGTCATTTGTAGCAAAAGCGGCGGGGTCGCTTTGGTCGAAACTTCCTATAGCCGTCGCCATTTGCCCCTTGCCAAGCAAGAATGGAATTAGCCAGTATGTGTTGAGCATGAGTAAGGCCAAGGCGCCTAGGCCAAGTTGCTTACATACGGATAGGCGCCACTTCTTTTCGCCGCGATGCTGGTACCAGGCCAGTGCAAGCAGCAAAGACGCGACGACCAGTGCCAGCGGTACCGTATGGATGGATGCTATGATAATCGCGAAAAGCCAAGCCGCGCAGATCGCCATACGCCGTTTTTCTGGTGCCTTAAAGTATTCCATTACACTGGTGATGAAAAAAGGCAGCAGCATGTATCCAAGTAATACGCCCAGCTGTCCAGCCATGAAGCGGTCATATACAAACGGATTGATCATATAGAGGGTGCCGCAAAAGTAGGGCGCGATATGATACGCGGCTCTAGATAAACCCTGGGGTAGTACATACCTTGCTAAGCGATGTGCCGCCCAGCCGGCCAGGCTGAGGCTACCAACCAACAGCATTTTTTCAACAATTTCGGCAGATATAATTCGCGATAGTATGGCCACTAATGCGTGGAAGGGATAGCTGGCGGTTAACTGATCGGGAAACGGCGGATGTGGCACATAGTTTAGATCCAGCGTTAAGATAAGTCCCTTCGAAAAGAACGTAATGCAGATCAATATTGCTAAGCCTGTATAGATTGCCAGCGGTTTACTCATGATTGCTTTCAATTCGTTCATGCGCTACCTTTTTGATAATGTTTATTGTGCTTGGAGCGAACGGCGTCTGCGCTTACATAAATGATGATTATTACGAATAATAGCAGACTAATGGTGAGGTATTTATTAAAGGTCTGCTGAGGGGCATATCTTAATACTACCGTATAAGTGTTGTCTTCTTGCAATGACTGCTCAGGGAAAGTTTTTGTTTCCAGCCACCAACCATTGGCGAAGCCATTAACTGTTACGTGGTTTTTCTCGTCAATGGCGAAGGTTCGTCCGTCCCGTTGTTTGATATATGCCTTCCAGCCTTTCGAGAATGACTCATTCCATACCAACATGCCATTGCCGCTCTGGACCCTGGCCGTTATTTTATCGGGACTTTGTTGCTGAAAGCCTTGAAGAAGGTTGTCGGGTTTTTTGGCCGCGTCGGTTTCCTTGATAAGGTATTGCGACACCGCAGAAGCTTCAGAGATAGTAACGCCATCAAATAAGGTGGTAGAGTTTCCACCCCGGCTGTTTGAGTAGAAGTATAGGGTTAAGTTAGTGGCGCTTTGTTCTGGAATGAAAAATGTTTCGAAGTAAGCCCAGTCTTTACTGTCTGTAAGTTGTGCTCGGGGCGATGCAAGCTGCGTACCGCTCTGCCAAATAGCAAAGGATGGGCGGTTGCCTGACAAATTCTTATATGAAAAAGCTACCTTGTAGATTGTGTTGGGCTTGAAACTCGTAACTCTTTTAGCCACGTAAGCTGTATGGTTATTGGCACTGAGTTTCAGCGAGTATTTGCCGTCCACTGCATCGGTACTTTGGGTGGCTTGCATTTTGGCGCTACCTGGCGCCCCGGGCGTTGCATCCTGCGGTTCTCCCCATAACTCTCTATCTTCAAAAGAGTGGTTATCAATTAAGTTATGCTCGGGAGCCTTTACGAATGAGCTGTGATATTGCTGCAAATCGTAATCTGACGAATAACTGTCAATGGCCGCGGTGTGGGCATTGGTTTGGCTTAGCTTGAACACGCGTATATTGTCAAAAGTGTTTTCACTTTGCTGGTTCAATTTTGTGTCGCTATAGAGATATAGGCTCGTTTTTTTAAGGTCGGATGGTATCTGGCCCCCTAGCTCATCGGCGCTAATAAAAATCTCATGGGTTGTCCAATCCTTGGTTTCATCCAGTCGCCCACTGTTTATGGACATCTCGTGTTTATCCATTTTGTTAATAATAGAATAACGCGGTCCTTGGCCAAGATTATTTTTGTAGTCAAAAGAAATGAGATAATCGTTATTTTTTTCGAGCTTAGGTAGTTCCTTTTCTACAAAGGCTATGTGGTTACTCGTACCTAGCTTTAATGCATGACTTCCGTCGGTTCGGTCTTCGGTCAGCGATGCGTAGATTGAATGCTTACCGCCCTTGCCTTTCTCACCATCTGATGCGCGATGACTTTCTTCAAATGAGGCGTCTAGGTTTTTAGTGCCCACAGCTTGCATGCGCGAAAACGTCATTTGCTGTGTGCCGGCACGTAGGGCAATTCGTTTTTTAGCTTCGTTAAACGTAAAGTGCTGTCCGTTAATTGTTGCCACACGGGCATCGGGATTAACGTCAAACTCCTGACTTTTTTCGACGACATTAGTTATCGGATTATAGATATCAAAGCGCGCGATCGTTTTGCTATTTGTCTTGACCATGTATAAATCGCCAATGATCAAGGTGGGATCGTGCAGCTGGGCTTTACCAGTCAAATTATTATTTCCTTCTGGAAGACTTTTTTCGACGCGATAGTTTTTGGTCATAGAGAGGTGATCTTGGGATGTGCGGCTGACTACTGCCGTATCTTTGGCCATAAAGGCGACTTTGCTGTTTAATTGGTCATCATTACGAATATTAATAATATTTTCAGGGGCATATAATTTGGCGCTGCTGTATGGATTGGTATAGTGGGTGTATTCTGTATCTTTCTTTTCTTGAGTCAACCTCTTTCCCAGAAAGTCGTTGATTGTAGCGGCCGAGGTATTGACCGCGAATAGGCTAAAAGCAGTCTTCTTGTAGTACTTCTCGTTATTTTTAACAAAAATATTTTGGATGCCGATTGCCTGGATGTAGTTAAAGAAGTACTGGTTTTGAGCATTCAATGTACGATTGGTCTGCGATATTATTTTAGCCGTGCTGGGCAGGCTGCCTTGTAGACCAAGTGTTTTCAGGCCAGGACTGATTTTTTCGTAATTAAGTTCATCACTATGGTTGGCTGGCACTAAAATTGACCGCGCATATGGGTCACCGCCCATTTCACCATTAATCTTCTGGACGACAGGGTCCAGACGATAGTTGGCTATTGTCTTGCCATCGCCAGCCAGCAGGCCAAAGTCGCCACGAAGTGCCGGCCATCCGTAAGCCAGGAGGGCTAGCACGCTAGCAGCGGCAATGATGTTTCTCAGATTCTGACTTCGGGCCTTTTGTAGAAGTACGCCTAAAGAAAACGCTAGCAGCAGCGTAAAGATCGGTAACAGCAAAACGTATAGCTTGGATGGGTTTCGGATAGTACTCACGATCCACTGGCTTTCGAAAACCTTAACCCCGACCACGGCATTAGTCGCCATAAGATGCAGGAACCCGAGAATGGCGAGCATTGTTACTAGT
The DNA here is from genome assembly GCA_964610985.1 of uncultured Candidatus Saccharibacteria bacterium. Lineage (GTDB taxonomy): Bacteria > Patescibacteriota > Saccharimonadia > Saccharimonadales > UBA4665 > JARIHD01. The sequence continues at coordinate 55,892 of CAZSZJ010000002.1, forward strand.
AACGCGACTATCATATAGCGCATCTCGGGCAGTCGAAGGCGCTGCTTGGCGCCAATTAGCAGGAGCGTACCGGCAAAAACGAGTGTAGTTAGCAGATAGCCAAAGGAGTTGGAAGATGAAAACAGATTATAGCCGAGAGTCGTTTGCCCGCTGCCATTATTACCACTTAAGCGTAGTGTATTCACCAGCTCGGTGCTGGCATAATTATGGAAATAGTCCCCAAGCAGTGAGCTGGGAGAATATGCCTGCTGTCCCGATGCTCCCGCAAGAATATATGGGCTGGCCAATAGAATAAATGTTAACCCGGTTACTAGTCCGGCCAGCAAGTATTGGCGTGTAAGCTTAGCGTTTATGGAGGGCAGTTGCATCAGCAATGCGGCAGCAACAAAAATACCTAACGCCATGCATAGGGGTACAATGATGGGTGGCAACATGCCCAGGTTTAAAAAGATTACTAAGCCAAAGATAATATAATTCTTAAAAGTAAAGCTGCCAAAGCAGAAAATTTTAGCTGCATAATAAAACGCCCACGGGATCGTCAAATAGATCCAGAAGGTTTGCCCACCTAAAAAGTCTCCAAAAACTACCGGTGTAAAAAGCGGAAATAGCGACCCGAAAACAAGTAGAAAGAGGCTTCGAATGCCTAGTTTTCGAAGCAGTAAGTAATAGGTGAATGGGATAAGTAGTAATGGCAAGGTATATTTTAGAAAATAGAAGCTGACGTTATTCCATGCAACCAGGTGAATGAGGCTGTCGCGTAAAGTATTAAAGCCTTGCCTAACATTGGTCCCAAGCTGTTCACTGCCCCATACATGCGAAGCATTTACATCCGATAATTTGATATCAAAGAAGGGTATGTCGCCGTATGTCAGCTGACCAAGGGCTATGAGTCGCCAAAATAATAGCGCTGTGAGCAGCGTAATCAGGACTAGTGCGGGATTCCGCCGTACCATTGCAACAATTGATTTGCCGAAACGACCCCCAGTTACCTCCTGCTCGTCATTTTGCATTAGGCCGCCTTATTGCTCGTGTTTCGATCGATAAACGCCTGGAGATGGCTAGCTGTGAGTGACCGGATATGAATTTGATCATTGACGCCAATCTGTTTGAGTAGTTCCATTGATTTATTATCGTACACTAGCGGCAGAAAAGCGACGTTGTTCAAATGGGCGGTGATCAGCGAGTGAAACTGTGGGCTAATGACAAACAGCTCTTTCCGGTGCTTTTGGAAGTATAAAAACAGTGACAGCGGATTAAAGGCAAAATCGGTTATCTGTATATTTTTGTATTTTCGCTGCCAAGCGCATATGCGCTCGTAACCCTTGGGATCGACTTCCTTTGGCTCCATTAGGGCGACGATGATATCTTTGTCCTGGTTGGCGGCCATGCAAGCCTCAATCAAGTCGGTATAGTTATTTTGCCCCTGTTTAAAACGGCGCAGTGTAATAAACAAAGTTTTTTTGCTGACAGGTATGAGCCGTTCAATCTTTTTGACCTCTGGGCCGTAGGAGCTCAGGTCGAGCGATTTAATGTACCAGGCAATGTCGGTGTCGATAGACACTCGTTTGTTTAGGCGGCCAAAACTCTTTAAAGTCTCTTCGTCGCGGGCAATAATCAAGTTGGCGGCTTTTCCCGCTAGCCAGGCGCTTACATGCCCGAGCCAGTTCGTCGAGGAATAATAACCGACACCCACAAGATAGACTTTTTTGCGCAGAAACCAGCGGCTGAAAAACAGCATGCTGCTGAGAATAAAGATATTGACATTGACGTCCATGCCCCATAAGCCACCACCACCGATTAACACATTCTTGCTTTTAAATAGTGACCGCAAGACATACTTTTTGTCCGTAAATGGTACGATCTCGTAGCCGAAATCGTGATGAAAAGCTGAAAATGTCTTTGGTGTGTGGTACGTGATCCGCAGCTGCGTATGACCATTTTTATGGAACAAGTTCGACAGGACTTCCATAAGCAATTCGTCCCCGTAATTGCCACCACCGTAATAGCCGATGAGCAGTGTGTTGTCGAGATCTGGTTTTTTGAATAATTCCAGAATCTTCATCGCCGCTTAAGCCCCTTTCCGTTTGGCCATTAGGTAGCCAAAACCACCGACGCCGAGCTCACAAGTTTTCATGAACAACATGCCAACGCCTACTAATGGATTTTTGAATAGCCGGCCGGGTTTAGCGAAAAACAATTTATAGCGGGCCAGCACGCCGGTTTGTGAGCCGACCTCTTCGATCTCGGTATTTGCCTGTAAATAAGCAGCGAACTTCTGGGCGTAGTAGTATTTTTTCTTAAGCGTACGCCCTAGCTTCAGGCGGCCTTCGTTATGCATGATGTAAGCATCAATGCGGCCGAGGGGCGCCAATCTGGCGACACGCTGTGAGAGGTCCCAGTCTTCGCCGCTGACCATGTTTTCGTTGTAACCGCCAACTTGTAGGTACACATCTTTTTTGAAGAAACGGGCTGCTTCCATCCAGTCGACACCAACGTAAAAAGAACGTTCCAGCTGTTTGCAGCGCGCCCAAAAACCTTGGCCGAACGATTCTTCGGGAATAATAATTTCCCCAAGGGCTGGGTTGTCGGTCATCCCTTCCACAGCGGCTTCAATAACACGCGGCGTCAACTCCATATCCGAATCAATGATGGCGATATATTCACCACGGGCCTGTTGCACGCCGTAATTGCGCTGCACTGAGCGCTCAGGATTCTTATTGAGGACATGCGGGGTGTATTTGGCGGCAATGGCTTTGGTCTTGTCGGTCGAGCTGTTATCAACAACAATTATTTCGATGTTCTGGTAAGACTGCGCTGCGATAGATTGCAGGCAGGCCTCTAGGACATTAGCGCTATTGTATGTCGGTACGATAACCGAGACTAAAGGTGGTACGGTGTTTCCCACGACTTCCTCATTTTCTTTTCTTTGCTGCTACTCTCGGACTTCTGTAATACGCTCATAAAATTGTCATAACTTTTGTCAAAAGTCAATTCTTTGCTCCACTCCCAGCCTGCCTGGCGCATTGCTTCGTAGCGCTTTGGTTGCTGGAGTATGCTGATGATACCGTCTGCTAATGCCGAAGGGTTTACATCCGTAATAATGCCGGTTTGGTCGTGTTTGACGCTATCGCGTAAGCCGTCGACGTTATAGACAACTGCAGGGGTTCCTTGGCTGGCTGCTTCGCTGACAATCAGTCCCCAGCCCTCTTTTACCGATGTAACAGTGATTAGATGACAGCGCTGCATTACCTCGATCTTCTTCTCGCTCGAAACCCGCCCCAGGTGTGTAATGTCTTTTTTGTATGGGCTTTTGGCGATGTACTCGAGCAGTTGCTGACCGTATCGGCCTTTCGTGTCGCCAACGAGCATCATGGCGAGGTCGGGCAGTCGTTTTTTGGCTATTTCAAATGCTTTGACCTGGTCGACAGTCCGCTTCATGCCACGCGCAGCGCCGAGACTGAGAATAGTTGGTCGACTGTATTTTTGGATCGTGTCGAGGTTGGCGGCCGGCCTGATATGAATGCCCTGGCCAACGATATGTACTTTATCGTCGCGAAAACCGAAGCGCTTCAGGTCCGCTTTGGTGCTTCTCGATACTGTCATGGTCGTCGTGCCAGCCTTGCCCAGAGCGAACGTGCTGAGCGGTTCAATAATCCAGTAGCCTAGATGACTAATGGGCAACGGCGCTTCGTAGTGCCAGATTTTGCGTGCCAGTTGATGGTAAAATAGCAGTGGTTTTTTACCGTTGTTATTGAAAAAAGCAGCGAAATAGGGCGCTGTATTAACGGTCTCAATCACTTCGTCAAAGGAGCCGCGTAGGTGGCGCAGATAATAATAAAAAGCTTGGAACGGGTGCAAGTAGCGGTTGTTGCCGACACGGATAATCTCTATGCCCCCGAGCGTTTCGCGCTGTGGCGCGCCAGGGTAGCGAGCGGTCAGGATGGTCACCTGATGGCCGTCGCGAAGCAAGCGGTCGCTTAGTTCGTGCATTACCACTTCTGCCCCGCCCGCCCCAGGATGATTTTTGTCCTTCCAGGCTAACCACAATATTTTCATATTTATTCATCCTCCCGCGGTGTGGGTCGCAGGACGTACAGCGGCCGGTTGGCGACCTCGTCATAAATATGGGCAATGTACAAGGCCACCAGACCGAGCGCGCTGAGTACGATGCCGACCAAAAAAATGGTGAGTAGCGCCAGAATTGCGGTAGCACGGATATTGAGTCCCAGCGGATCATCTAAAATATATTGCTGTGTAAAGACGAACAGTCCAAGCGGCCCGGAAGTCGCCAAAATGAACACGCCAAAGTACCCTGCAAGCCGTAGCGGCGTTAAACTGTAGGCGGTAAGGCTGTTGATCGCCAAGCCGACAAGTTTGCTGAGGCTGTACCCTGCTTCGCCGTGTTGGCGCAGGCGTGCCGTAAAGTGAATGTAGCCGCGGGTAAAGCCCAACCAGTCAATCAGTCCGCGATTCATGCGATTACGCTCGGTAAAACGGTTAAATTCGTTAATGACACAGCGGTCGATCAGGCGGAAGTCGGTTGCATGCGCCGTGATCTGCGTATGGGAAATCTTCTGCATAATCCTGTAAAACCACACCGAGGCTTTCTTTTTGAACCAGGTTTCATTTTTGTCATAGGTCCGCACACCGACAACAACCTCAAAGCCCTCTTCCCATTTCTTGATAAACTCGCCAATCAGCTCAGGTGGGTGCTGCAAATCGGCATCCATGATCAGCGCGGCGTCGCCTGTGACCGCATGAATGCCAGCCGCCACGGCGGCCTCTTTGCCAAAGTTGCGGCTAAAGCCCAAGTAGTGGATTTGCTTGTCGGTCTTAGCCAATTCGCGAATAACACGCGCTGAATTGTCTTGGCTGCCATCGTCCACGAGAATAAATTCAAAGTCATAAGGCAGTTTATCGGTATGCTCGTGCAGTTCTTTGAGTAGTAGCGGAATATTGGCCGACTCATTATAAATGGGGGTAATAATAGCAATACGTTTTGGGTTATTCATTGTTCTTCCTTGTCCTCATCTCCAATGCCACACGCCACATCACTATCATGCCGAGCAATGCGGCAGCGGCGATGGCCATGCTTTGTACGATCATTGTTAGGTTTTCGTGGCGCGTCAAAAGCAGTCCCAACGTGAGCGCCACGCCTGCGCCCATGACTCCAATAATGCGATAACGCCGTAATGCCATGTAATAACTGGCTACCAGATTAATGACCGAGACCAAAAACAGGGCCAGGCCCAAAATTGGCAGCAAGTGGGCGTATGGTGCATAGGTTTGACCCATAAGGATAGTGACAACCCACTCCGGCGCGACCGCGAAGCCTACGCTGACGCTTCCGCCGAGCACTGCCAGGATAAGAAATGATTTTAGCAGGAACTTTCGATTTTCACCGCTGGGCCGGTCTAATTTAACGACGGGGAGCATGACCTGGGCTACTGAGGCGGTCAAGAAAAAGATAATTTTGGCAACGGTGGCGATGCCAGCATAACCGCCCGCCGTCGTGGCATCAAAAAAGTACTTTACGGCAATAACATCGATGCTCGACAAAATTACGATGGCCAACGAAACGCCCAGGACGAATAACGCATACTTTAGCTCTGGCAGCAGCAGTTTCATGTCCGGCTTAGAGAAGTAGCCGCCAAGATTCGCGCCTGGAAAACCGCGCTGTCGCGCCCGCGTCGCTATATACGCAAAGGCGATCAACTGGGCGATAATCAAGCCGCCAATGGCGCCGTTGACTCCCAGGCCAATCATCACCAGTATAACGGCACCGACTAACTTGCCGAGTGCGACGATTACATTGCCCAAAGAGACCTGGCCAAATTGCTGTTGTCCGCGCAGAAAAGCGCTGCGAAAGGTAAAGGGAATGGTGCTAATGAATGCCAGTAGCAGGATAATAAACGGGGCCGGCGACTCGAACTTAAGCGCATTGCCTATCACCGGACTCAGGGTGACGCCGACAACCAGCGTGGCTGCGCCTGCCATGACGGCCAGTTTCTCCAGTTCAAAAATGAGCCGGTCCTGCTTGCCTTTGTCTGTATGATTGGCTACCACATTGACGGTCACTTGGCTCAGTACTGCTAACAGTAGCGTGAGTTGCAAGAAAAATGAAATCAGCACTTGCACTTCGCCATATTGCTCAATATTGAGCAATCGCCCTAATACCGGATAATAGGCGTAATTGACAATGCTAACGACAAGGGATCCCAAAAAGAATATTGCGTTATGGCGCAAGAATGTGTTTTGAAATAGTCGGTCATGTATATTTTTCAAATGCACAGTTTTATTACCGCCAACGCTATACATAAGAGTGCAGGACTCATATGAAAAACGTACCGGTCCTCATTATGATAATGCTCAGGCAATCAGAAACAGACTTGCTTTCAACTATTAAATAATAATGTACCCTATCCCGGCATCACCGTCAAATTTCTTATAGCATCTTAGCGAATAATTGTTTAAGGAAATCGTCAAATATCTTTTATATCGTATGCCAATTGGCTCCATCACTCACTAAGGTGATGGATGGCCTACTGGAGCCAGTGAGCGTTTGAGTTGCAGAACCATCAATGGTCTGTGATGCGATTGTGGGAAGAGTCAAGTCGTTTGCTGACGAGAGTGTCCCTTGACGTCAAGGGACAGATCAGATTCACTTAATATGAAAGCTCCCCGCTACACCATCGACACATTGCACCAGCAATTTCCTGATGATGACACATGCTTGGACTACATGTTCCAAAAGCAGTACGGTGATCTCAAAGCTTGTCCGAAATGTGGCGTAGTGAGCCCCCGTTACTAACGCGCCCGTGGCTGCAAGTGCTACGCCTGCAACGACTGCGGCTATCAGATAAGTCCGCTCGCTAGCACTGTCTTCCACAAATCAGAAACGCCGCTTAAGAAATGATTTTATGCTATCTACTTATTTAGCGTTGGCAAGAATGGCGTGAGCGCCAAGGAAATTGAGCGTCACCTGGGCGTAACGTACAAGACGACATGGCGTATGGCAAAGCAAATCCGGCTTATGATGCAGCAAGGCGGCAATCCACTATCGGGTATTGTCGAGGCTGACGAGACATATATCGGCGGAAGAGCTAAGCAAGAGCGTAAGTTCAATAATAAGACTGCTGTCGTCGGCATTGTTGAGCAAAAGAAAGGTGTTGGCCGAGTTAAGGCTTTTACGGCCAAGCATGCCGATGCGACCGTAACCTTGCCGCTCCTGCGAGCCAACAATTGAAGCCGATTCGACCTTGCAGACGGACGAGAGCCGCATCTACTCACGGGTTAAGCGAGACTTCACGCATGAGTACGTCAATCACAGCAAACTAGAGTACGTCAAATCTGGCGTGCACACGAATACGATTGAGGGCTTTTGGGGTCAGCTCAAGCGTTCTCTGGATGGGACGTATCACTGCGTTTCGCCGAAGTACCTTCAGCTTTATGTGAACGAGTTTGTGTATCGGTATAATCACCGCGACGTGGATGCTTTTCCTGTTCTGCTGGAATCGGCTGCGAAGCGCGTTCGATAGTACGCTTAACATCCTCCTGGACATTAGGGTTACGCTCGGAGTCGGGCAATGAGTCCTCATACTTTTTGATGCTTTTTGCGGATTTCTTCGTCAGACTTATTGGGCATAGTTATATTGTAACTCCTAATGCCAGGATATCTCTGGCTGCCTTCAAAAGTATGATATCTCGCGGCTTAATACGCTTGCCGTCGTAGTTATTAGGCGCGTCAGCTTCTAGAGTTGTGATGGCCTCATCAATATTCTTTGCCCATACAGGCTCAAAACCATCTCCTTGTTCTTCTTCAGTAAACTCAGAAGGTTTTTGATCGCCCTCTAACTTGGCTAGGAAACAGTAGGATTCTTGGTATTGCTGCCATTCATCACGATATTCGCGTACTTCGCCCACTTCAGCGACGACTTTAGCCTTACACCCGATTTCCTCAAGCAGCTCTCGCTCGAGCGCCGCGTGCATAACTTCGCCTTCGTCAATGCCACCGCCTGGCAATTTATGGTAGCCTTTGCGGCTGACGTGCAGGAGTGCAACTTGACCCGTAGTATCTAGAATGACTGCCCTCACGGCTTTTCGATGGCTAAAGTTTGCCGTATCAACAACCGGCGCTGCAGGATTAACATCTTGCTCCGCTATCGTAGCTAAAACTTTCATCGGCTAGGCTACAAACCTTTAAATAATTCGGCCACAGGCACTTTCAGCGCCTGAGCGATTTTGTCCAGTGTTCCGAGCCGCACCCATCGCTTGCCAGTTTCAATGTAAGCGATCGTGACAACGCTCATATTTACTCGCTCAGCTAATTGGTTTTGGGTGATGCCCTTGCTCTTCCGTACTTCGGCAATTCGTTTGCCGAAGGCGTGTAATAGTTTTCCTTCTTGTGGCGTACTCATATTTTAAGGGTAGATGTTATAAACCAATAGTTAAATAAACTCGTAGTTTATGTATTGCCAGGAATGTGCTAACTTTAAGGAGTAAACATAAACTAGTAGTTTATTGAGGAAGATCATGCCTATAACTCAATTTCCTGAGGATTTAGTACCAAAACAAACCCTGACTTGTGCAGTCTGTGGCCAGCTTATCCCACCCGATAAAGCAACGGCTGGGCTTTTCAGCGCGGATAACTTCCAGCTCTTTGCTTGCAATGCCCATTTTTGGGAGAGCAACCGTTTCATTGTGGGCTGGATTGAGTTCGCAGCTCAAGAACGACTGCGCATGATGAATGCCGGACGCGACCCTAGCTCATTAACAGATGGTGGAGGCGAGTATTATGCATGGCCTATATCGTGAAGATAGGCGTCCGGGCAGTAGTCCTATTTCTCAAGACCTCGCTAAACATTTGTATGCTCGCATGCTTTGCGGCAAGGTCGCGATTGTCGCTGAAAGGCCAGGCGCAATGCTCGCAGCAGTGCGTAAACAGTGGATGAACGTTGAGCGCAAGATAAGACGAGAGCGCTCCAGTACGCTGGACGCGCGTAAGATACTGGAACTAACCTACCAGCTGCCACGTTTCCAGACACTCGTATTTACCGCCAAACGGCCGCTTGAAGAACCACGAGCTGACGTACAATTTGCCACCATTGGGGACTTCTTGGAATGGCCGCCACAATGTCGGACTCTGTACGTGACCTGTCCGGTCGGGCTAGAACAGCTCCATATGGTAACAAGCTGGATGCCTCCGTATTCGTTGGTAGTGGTATACGAGGCAGCCTGAGGTATAATCGGCACTTGCAATGATTATCTCCATCGACGAGTCGGGTACCCACAAACAGGACGGCAAGAGCGTTATAGCGTTAGTCTATGTTGTAGTCAAAAACCTGGAAGCTACCGAGCAGCTCGTGCTCAAAGCCGAACGATCCGCGGGCATCCATGGCTCCCATTGGGCGCACCGTAACTGGCAGATGCGTAAACGCTTTATCGAGGAAATAGCAATGGGCGACTTCAAGGTTAAGATTGCTTACGTGACAAACCCTATCATTCTAGATAAGGCTTTAGCCGAGGCATTGCAGCACCTACTGGCCGAACGAAACATTAGTCAAATCCTCATAGACGGTGATAAGCCAAAAACATACACGCGTCAGCTCAAAAAGGTACTGCGAGACAAAGGGATTACTATGCGTAAGTTCCGCTCCGTAAAAGACGAAGCATATCCTATGATCCGTATCGCTGATGCCGTGGCTGGGGCAGCTCGGGCGACGTATGACGATCCACGCGGCAAAGCAGCTCCCTTGTTGAAGCTATTAGAATCTAAAATAGAACTCCGCATTGATCTCTAAAAAAGCCACCTCCGAGAAGGTGGCCAGCTAGTCAAGTAGTCTTTGCAGACTTTTCCTAACGAGGAATTTGTCCCTGGTAGCTTGTTATGAGTACAGTATAAGCGAGAGCGATAAAAGTGTCAATAAGGGCAATGCAAGACTGTCCCCAAGCAAGGTGACACTTTTCGTCGCTACCGCATCTGTTATACTGATTCTAACGTCTCCTCTACCTATTAAAATAAAAGGAATGTGAGGGGTAGGCAAAATATATCAGCACGCCAATCACAGACTTACTCACCATGACACAACCACTTCCCTCAATTACTAACCAACAACAAGCAATACTAAAACTCCTATATAGATATAGATTCCTAAATAGAAAACAAATACAGACATTACTAAATCATAAAGATAAAAGAAGAATTATAAGTTGGTTAAAAGACCTACGAGATAAACAGTATGTAGATTGGCACTACGACTCAAAAGACTTTATCGCCAAGTCCCAACCAGGAATCTACTACCTAGCCCTCAATGGCATTCGGTACTTACGCAGTCTTAATGAATACCCGAACGAAGAACTGCGAAAACGCTACAAAGAACCAACACGGACGCAGGCGTTTATTGAAAGATGTTTGCTTATAGCGGATTGTTGCATCACTCTACGCGCCAAAACTAATGATGAAGTGCAGTATGACTGCATACTGCCGTCGGACTATGCCGATCCTACCAATGAGTACCATTTTCTAATCGAGCCGAAACTATCCCTCTGCTTCATAAAACAAAACGACGACCAGACTACGAGCTACCTGCTCGAAGTGCTTGACCCCCTCATGCCGAGATATGCCGTTAGAAAACGAATTAAGGATTATACAGAGTACCTAGCAAGTGGTGATTGGCAAGATAAAACCGGATATGATGAGCCGCCGGTTATCCTCGTAGCCTGCCCGACTGTAGCCGATCTTGTGTATGCCAAACGGCGGGCAAAGAAAGAGACTGAGGACAATGATCTAGATGAAGACGAGGCTTCGCGCATTCGTTTTGCTACTATGGAGAAGATTAAGCAGTTTGGTGTGACGGCGAGGATTTGGGAGGAAATATAGCTACTTCTCGTAACTCTCTTTTGCTTGCAAATGAGAGTTGACCTCTTTTCAGAAGGAAAAGAGGTTTTAAGGTATCATAGGGACATGACAATTATTCCTGACGCTCGCATAGAAGAGCTAATCCGCCAATGCCAACAAGAAGCTGAGAAATCCATTCAAGAAGGCAATCCTCCTTTTGGTTGTGTGATCACTGATCCTAGCGGTGAGGTGCTAATGACGGCTCACAATCAACAAAATACCGACAATGACCCTACTGCTCACGCCGAAATACTCGCTCTTAGGGGCTTAGGGCAAAAGCTCCAAAGCCGTTACCTTGATGATTGCGTTATGTTTGCAAATGCTGAAAGCTGCTCAATGTGTATGTCGGCCAGCATCAAAGCCCATATCAAAACCTTTTACTTTGGCGCAGCGTCGGAAGCCAGGATGAATCCCTGGCTGACTGTCCGGGACGTAGCCGCCAAAGCAACCACACCGCTTGAGATCCATAGTCCTATCCTTGGCGAGGAGTGTGCCGAGCAGATCGCTAGAGGCAGAACAACAAATGGATAATACTGACCGTGCCGAACAAATCCTCGAAAACATTATCCACGCCACCATCGCCACCTCATCTAAAGATGGGCAGCCCTGGAATAGCCCCGTCCGCTTTGTGCATGATGTTGACTTAGGCGAGAGCTCAGGCTATCAATAATCATTTGATCTGGACATATGGAATATCCACACACAGTAACAAACCGCCCTTATTCTTTCTTCGAGTTCCAGGAGGATGAAGAGAAACTTAAATCTATCCTGAGTGCCAAAGGCATTAAATACGGCACAGATAATATATAGTGGCCTGCGCACGTATTCTGAATTTAATTATCCCCTGCAAACAGCGCTCGACCGAGAAATGCAGGTTTTTTGAGCTAACGCTAGAAACCCCAACCGGCCAAAAACTGGTCGAACCCTGTCGTCAGTAGTCGATTTTTATAAAGGGCTGCGGGAAGCGGCTGAACCTTACGCGGATGTCGACGGCGGTTATGAAGCTTAGTCTGCTATCGATAGGCCGAGCTCTAGCGCGAGTTGCGGTGCGACCATAGCAAGCTGCGCCGAATCAATGGTTAGGCCTCGCAGGAATTGCCACCCTCGAATATCAAAAAGCTGCGACGAACGCGCATCGACTCCGCGGATTTTGCATTGCCCAAACTCCACCTTTTCTAGATGTGTGTTTTCAAACACGACATCGGTCAGTTCGGCAGCCTGAAAATCCGTCTCGGTCAATTGACAATCGATAAACTGCACGCGGGTAAGCTTGGCAAACCGAAAATTGGCCATGTCGAGTTTGCAGTTTTCAAACACGACGTCTTTTATGGTCGAGCGGCTCAGGTCTACACCGGTCATGCGTCCGCCTGTTATATGCACGCGAATCAACGAACTTTCAGAACAATGCGCCGCGGAAAAATCGCAGGCTTTTAACTCGACGTCGGAAAGACCGAGCTTTTCCAGCCGCGCCTCGATAAATAGGACGCGCTCAAGCAAGCCCTCGTCAATGCTCAAATTTGGCGCATGTATGGCGCTCGCATCAGCTAGGGAGAGGCTAATTTGGTCAAGCGATGCTTCGCTGGTGAGCCGCCGTATATCGATATCATCTAGGGACGATCTGGAGATCTGGGGCTTATTAAGTTTGGGTTTGGTCGGCATATGCCGAGTATATCAGAAGTACATGCATAGCGGTTATTATTGAAAATCTACATGAGGACAAAATGCATCGGGGTGCTAACCATGGTATAATAGGTTGACTATGAGCGAAACGTATGGTCAAATCGGCACGCCTGGATCCGATGCCAATTTTGATCAACGTGAAGCCACCCTCCAGGTACAGCATGCCACCAACGAACGTCCAGTACACGGCTCCTTGAAACCGCCAACCGACGAAAACTCTCCGGACGAAGAGCGTTTCCCCCGTGAGATGCTTTGCAAATTGTTGACGATCATCGTAACCCTGCGATGCCTGTGGCTCGTACGTTTTTGCTCGAAGCTACGCCGAATGCTTTTCCGGATGGTCCGATTGACAATTATCGTGGGACTGGCAAAACGCAGGGCTACTGGCTTGGCCAGCTGGGCGATCCTTTAACAGACAGGGTTCGCGTCAAAGATGACTATCGCTTTCATGATGCACTGCACCTGACATTTATGACGCACCTGGGTTATTCGCCAACCATCCGTCGGCTCTTGCGTCTGGAACGGCGGAGCGATCCCATGAAAGATTACAGCGACGACGGCCCGCGCGCTGCGGAGCAAGAAGAAGCTATGTTCAACAAACTTGGCATGGGCCGCCATCTAAGCGGTCTCATTATTCCCAATATGTACCGGGTTGAATTCGCCATCGAAGAAGGCTGGAATGTGGAGAAGTTGGTGTCGCCCGGTGAGGGTATCGCGCCGCATGATTGGGAGCGGGCGCTACTGATAGGCGTACGGCTATTTTGTTTGATCGCCAATACTATTGGCGCGATCCGGGCGCGCGACTATTCACTATTCATGGACCCAGATGAAAAGAAATACAGTGCGTGGGTGCATCTTAACTTGGATGAAAAAGCAGTGCGATTTTCGCTGGACGGCGCGGAGGCTGCAAAAGAGGTGGCACCGATTCTGCCGAATACGAAGTTATTTTGGACCGACGGGCGGCCGTACGACGGCTAGTTTTTGGTCGGCTTTGAAAAGCAAGCAACGAAGCAGTCAAATACACTCCAACTTACTAGCTATACGTTGCTGTGTTTTTTTATTTTAATAGGTCGTTTTCGAATGATTCGACGCCGGAAAGATCTGCAGAATAACCGCCAATGTCCGGCAAGTCCAAAGCCTTAATGCGCTCCCAAACCGCGACTGCCAGCCGCCGCGCTCGCTCGTATTCGGCAGCATCAAAGGTAAGGTGCAATTCGCAGATCTGACCGTTTTCGTCCGATTCGACAAATTCTAAATAACCGTCGGTCACGGTATACCCGCCAAAGGTATGCGAGCCTTCGACCAGCGCCTTGTACATATAGAGTTGTTGGCGATATTTGTGCAGTTTGAGCTCTCGCTTCCAGGATGCAAACCCCTTGCCCGTTTTGTAGTCGACGATGGTGATCGTCTTTTTTTCTTTATTTATGATGAGTTTGTCGATCTTGCCGGTCAGATGTGCATCGCCGATAAATACGCCTTCATGTCGAAAACTGTATTCGGCCACGTTATCCGGCCCAAAAGTGTGCGCCCGCTGCGCCAAATAGATGCTCAGCGCCGCATAGCCGCGCTCCAAATACAAGGTCGTGTCAGATGCGCCCAGTCGCTTGAGTTTGAGACGCTGCTCAAATGTCCGCTGCACGGCTTTTTCGCTCGGCAATAGTCCTTCTGCGGCCGTAATTTTGTGCATCCATTCCAGTGTTTCATGTATGGCGTTGCCGTAGTGCATCACCGGCCGAGGCGTAACGGGAAAACGCAGTACCGTCTTCATAAGGAATGCGACTGGACCGCTATGCACCACGTCCGTAAAATCGTTCACATGTGTAGGGCTGAGCTGAAACTGCGTCAATCGTTCGCCGAGCAAAGCGCGCAGATCCCCCGCGGTGAGTGCCGTTTCGTGGCGGCGTTGCCAGTAGGCGGCGAGTTCGGTAGTAGGTGCGGTTGCCGCACCGACTTCGATCGGTTTGACGAGCTGCTGACCTTCGGGGAGTGTCGGGCTGAGTACCACTTGCCCGTCAGTCTGTTCACTCAAATAGCGCAGGCGTGCCTGTGTTTTGCCTGCATAGTTCCGCGCGTAGTTCACTAAATATAGCTGCGTTTTGGCGCGTGTGATTGCCACGTAAAAGAGCCGCAAGCGTTCGTCGTTGGTCGCTCCTGCATACCGGATGTACTGCAAGTTTGCTGGCAAGCTGATGCGGCTGCTGGCTCCGCGGGCCTTGCTGCCCCAGGCCTCGTCGCTCACGGCCAGCACAAACACGGCCTCGAATTCCATTCCTTTGGATTTAAAAGCGGTCATCAGCTGCACGGCATTTGTGCCCGAGGCGTACGGGCTGGTATTGAGAATTTTGATTTCTGCGGCGCGGTGAGCATCGACAAAATCGATCAAATCCTGGAGGTATAACTGTTCGTCTCCGTCACGTTTGTATTCGCGCAGGCGTGCGCGTAGCACGATCAGACCAGTCAAAAGATCCCAAAATTTACCCTGCCCCGCACCCGAACTGGCCGTACGATCAAACAAGCTTATTTGTGCCTCAAACCCGCCAAAATAATACTCATAATACGGCGAACTGTAATCATCAAATCCGGGTTCGCCCAGATCAAGCGGCGTGCTGCCCACCAAATAGTCCACCATGGTTTCAAGCGTTTCTGCGGCTGCCAGCTGACTGAGGCGAATGAAAAACAGCGCTGCCGGTTTCAGCGCTTCATCATCCAAAAGTGCTTCTGTCCACGACATATCGTCGTCATTGGTCTGCCACGAAAGCCGCCAGATAGCGCTAGTC
The DNA here is from genome assembly GCA_964610985.1 of uncultured Candidatus Saccharibacteria bacterium. GTDB lineage: Bacteria > Patescibacteriota > Saccharimonadia > Saccharimonadales > UBA4665 > JARIHD01. Next base: position 71,246 of record CAZSZJ010000002.1, read on the forward strand.
GCCAAATCCCAAAAATCAAAACTGAGCACCTCCGACCATAATACATTGCTGCGCATGACGTCGCCTTTTTGTAGCGCCAGTACTAGTTCCGCCATGCGCAGGAGCTGCGTAATCGCCGGGTCGTCCAAAATGTTTTCACGCTTTTCATATCGCACGGGGATATCCAGTTTTTGCAAAAATGGTACGAGCGGTTCCAGGTATTTGTGCTGCGGTGCGAGCACGGCAATTTCATTCGGCGGCACGCCGTCGTCGATCAGCTCTTTGATGCGCTGGGCGGTCCAGGCAAACTGCATCACGTCGCTGGCGGCCTCGCGGCGTTCGACTATAGCGCGTTTTGGCAGCTGTTTGTTTTCGGCTGTCAGTGTTTTTTCGATCTGCGGAAAATGATGGTGCAGGCGTTCTTCTATTTGTTCGGCAATGTTTCGGGCGGTGTGCAATATGTCGGCGTGCGAACGGTAGTTTTGCGTCAGCGGTACCGGCAAAACATCGCGGTATAGCTGGTTGAACTGCAACATGTGCGAATAGTTGGCGCCTTGAAAGGCATATATCGCCTGGTCGTCGTCGCCTACGGCCAGTACGTTGGGACGGCCTTCGTTGACCGGGTTGTCTGTGAGCAGCTCCACGATGCGCAGCTGCGCGCCGTTGGTGTCCTGAAATTCGTCGAGCAAAATGTATTGGTAACGTTCTTGTAGCGTAAAACGCAGGTCATTATTGGTCTCGAGGGCGTGCACCGCGCGCAGAATCATATCGTCGTAGTCGAACAGGCCGCGGGCCTTGAGTTCCGTCAGATACTGCTCGTATACGTCGCCTACGGCCAGCAGCTTTTGATTGGCCTTCAAGCCGTCCACGACAAACTGCCCCTGATCGTCTTTGGCTAGCCAGGCATTTTTCCACTTGGTGAGTGGTGTGGTTTTGCCTTCGCGGGTAGCTTCGGCAATCGCTTCGTTGAGTTCTTCGAGGAATAATTGAGACAAAGGCAGGACGGAGGGCATGGGGCGGTCTATTACGTCAATCTTCCGCAGCCGCTCCTGCATGCGCTCAAATGCTGCCATATCCTTTTTGGTGACTCGCAGCATATTTCCGAGCTCCTCCGTCACTACCAGACTGGCTTTGGCGATAAACGCCAGGTTGTGGTTGGCCACGGATCGCAAGCCGTCCGGCGTTAGCAAACTACGCTTGGCATCGCTCACCAGCGACCGTATGTCGCCTATGTACGCATCGGAATATTTGAGCGGATTACCAAACGGCAGTGCGGCAATAATCTCGCGGTATATTTGGTCGATGCCCAGTTCGTCAACCGGCTGCAGGTCACTGCCGTCCAAAAAATAATCAGGAAAACGGCGGATGAGGTCACTGCCAAAAGCGTGATACGTACTAATCGTTACATCGTACGCAGCTTGCCCGATTAGCGACGCTAATCGTTCTCGCATAGTTGCTGCAGCAGAATCGGTAAACGTCAGACAGAGAATATTTTGCGGCAGCGTGTCGGTCGTGGCTAAAATATGTGCGATGCGCGTGGTGAGCAGCTGCGTTTTACCCGTACCCGGGCCAGCAATAACCAGCACCGGTCCATCGGTGGTCCAGACGGCTTTTTTTTGAGCGTCATTTAGCCAGCGTAACGCATCCTCATACTTCCCCATTACTTTTATTGTACGGCAAGTTTAGGGTTTTTACAGATTCTTTGCACAAGTCGGACAAGTTTCCTCATTTTGGAATTCGGTCATCCATTGTTTGGTCGCGCGCCACCAGGGTTCGTAGTCTTTAAACCCGACCATGTCGCCAGCTAGCCGCAATAGCCAACCCAGGAAGCCGTAAATCTGAACCTTGCCCCATAACACGGCCGCCCAGTTGTGGCCGACAGGAATAACGTAGATCGGGCGTTTTGGCACGTAGCGCTTCATAAGCCGCCCAAGAATGTGGCGTTCAATGTTTTTGGCAACGTAGAGGCCGTCGTACAGGGCAGTTTGGGCCATGCCGCTGTATTCGGTGGCAGCATTGTCACCGATGACGTAGACGCCCGGCTCGGCCTGGAGGTATTCGTCGACGGCAACCTTGCCATGGTCGCTCATTGTAAAGTCATTTTCTTTGTAGAACGAGCTGGTAGTTGTACCGGCATTCCATACGACTGTGTGGCTTTGGATGGGTTTGCCGTTAACGGTGAGCGTATCGGCGGTCATGCCTTCGACCATTTGGCCGCAGTACAAACGGACGCCTAAACGTTTGAGCCGCCCGGCAATGGAACGTGACATGCGATCGGGCATCCTTGGTACGAGTTTTGGTGCGGCCTCTACCAGATCGACATGTATTTTGCGCCGAGGCATGTTATGTGCATGCATAATTTCTTGGATGTAGCCGGTCAGTGCGCCGGCGAGTTCGATACCAGTCGGACCACCGCCCACAATAACATAGTCCAGATTGGGCTGACGTTTGTCGGTGAGCTGTTCGTGCAGATGATTTTTAAACCGTAAGGCACTATCGGGGGTTATGATGTTGTACGAATATTTTTCAATGCCTTTGATGCCAAAATAATTGGGCTTGGAGCCGAGCGATAAAATGAGTGTATCGTATGGATATGATTTGCCATCTTCGGTAAGTATTGCCTTCTTTTTGCGGTCGAGGTGCGCGGCTTTTCCACGGACGACGGTTACATCTTTGCCTTCAAAGATGCGAGATAGGGGTAGATTGGACTGTGCCTCTGAGCCGCCGGTCGCTGTGTGGTACAGCGTAGGGTAGTAGTAAAAAGTGTCGTGATCCGAAAGCAGGGTTAGTGCGACCCGGTCATTGCCGGCGAGTTCAAGCGCGGCTTTTATGCCACCGAATCCACCGCCCACGACCAACACGCGTGTTTTATTTTCTGTCATGCTTATGATTATACAGAAGCCCGGCTGTTCGTATAGCCCTTTACGGTGTTACTAGGGCTGCTGTGCGACGGTTAACTGCAAGATTTTTTGCGTGCTTAGGCCGGTTGCGCCGTCTTTGAGCGTTACGGTCAGCTGGTAATTGCCTGGCGTAACATTTTCGGTTTTGAGGCGGATGGTTGTATTTGCTTGATCTTTTTGATCGATGGTTACAGTGAGTCCGTTTGGCACGCTATCCCCATTAACCGACCAGGTTAGTGGCGTGCTGCTGCTTGTGGTGGTCGCGGTTATAGTATGCGAACTACTACCCTGCATGGTTAGATTGCCGACCGGGAGCGTTAGCTCCGGAGCAACTGGACTTGCAGGCTGCTTGTCCGGGGCTTGTGCGGCTTTTGACGTATCGGCCGACGTGGTTGCCTCTGCTTTAGGGATGGACTGTCCGGATTCATCCTTGGCCTCTTGTCTGTTGAGCCCTTTGAGGTCGGACGGGGACGGCTGATTGGCTTCTTCGGGATCGGTTTTGCTTTGTTCAAAACTGGCGGTGTCGTGTGAGCCATTTGAAAGCGCGCTTGCGACCATGGTGATACCGGTAACGGTCAGTGTTAAAACGGCCAACGAAATAAAGATTGGCTTGTACCGGCGTGCCCCAATGATTGAGGCCACATAGCTAAGGAATTTTACGAGCATTTTACCTCATAACTCTTATCTAAGTTCAGTATACCACAAGCAGCATCGCCAAACAACTTGCGGCGATGATTCTACCCCTGTTGTGGGTGATCCGATCGGGGCGGCCGCGGCACAAACATGCTTGTTTTGGCGGCGTATGCGGCGAAGGCCGGGTTGTCCTGCATTTTGCGTTCCAGCAGCGGGATGCCGGAGATTTTTAAGATGAGCACGGTAATAACCGCTGGCCCAATGATGCCAGCTGTCGCCGACAAGCCGGATAGCGACAAAATAAAGATGCCCCACCACTGCGTGACTTCGCCAAAGTAATTTGGGTGACGGGTGTAACGCCAGAGACCGGTGGTCATGATTTTGCCTTTATTGATGGGGTTTTGGATAAAACGCGTCAGTTGCCAGTCGCCAATGCTTTCAAAAAAGAAGCCGACCGTCCAGATGACGAAACCAAAGTATTGCCATGCGCCGGTAGATTGCGTGAGTCCGTTTGCGAGGATTACGGGCGTGGAAATAAGCAGCAATAGCAAGCCTTGGGCTAGGAACACATTAGTATAAGTGCGGATAAAAACACCTTTGCCCCACTTGGCGCGCATTTCGGCGTAGCGACGATCTTCTGTTTTATGCCGGTTACGCAGGAAGATATGCGTGCTGAGGCGCAAACCCCAGATGGTTACCAGGATATTGATAGCAAGTGCGACCCCACTGGGCGTGTCCGCGAGCATGTAGGCACCCCAAGCGACAATAACAAAACCAAGTCCCCAGGCTGTATCCGCCACGTCGCTACGTTTTAATGCAACTGAAACGACAAACCATGTGGACATATAAATCAATACCATGAGGGTCAGCGTAGCCCAAAGCTCTATCATGCCCACCATTTTCCTATATGATACGCCGCCACGGCCGTAATGCCGCTGATGAAGGCGCCCCATGCCAGATCGATGAGGGTGAGCTTAAGTGGCCAATCTTTGAGTGTGGCCAAATTGGTCAAGTCGTAGGTGGCATACGCCACAAGTCCAAAAAACGCGCCGGCAAACAGCGCATATTGCCAGGAAGTTTTTTCGACCGCTGGCTGTATGACAAAAAATACGAGCGCCAAAATATACAGCACATAAAAGCCGACAGCAGCAACCATCTGCGGCTGTTCGCGCAGCATGTCGCCAAGCGCTGAACGATACATGCCGCGGGCGATAACACCCAACCAAACGGCATCAATGGCAACAAAGACCATCGAACAAGCAAGTGCAAGTTTTAAAAATATAGGCATATTACATAGTGTACGTCAGCTGGACCTAAAGGCCCATTGACCGCTGACCGGCTATTTTTTGTGGCCAAAAGCTGACTTTGCTTTGTCGACGATGGCTTCCCCTACTTGGACGGCTGTTGAGATAGCGTGCAACTTTTCTTCGATACTGCGCTGGATCAGATGGATTTTGTGCTTAATAATCAGCATGGCTACTATTACAACGATCATCAATACAAACATGACTGCCATATAGATGATGCCCATGGTGTAAAAAACTTCTTGTAATTCCATAATTCCCCCTTATTTTATTTTGCTGTGCGTTCGGCAAAGAGCCGGCCTTTATGTAGTGCTTTGAGCGCCGTCCGGGCGTTATCGTCGGTAAACTTTTTGTCAGTTGTTTTGTAGGGCGTATCTTGACGCGTCATGGAATTGGTCAGCGCGTAAATGTATGGACCTTCCACCATGTAGTAAATCTGGGCTTCGTAGGTTGCCTTTGGCGCGGTCGTCTCGCCTTCTTTTGGCGCACTTTCGGCCGAGGTAACGACCTTTAATCCACCGTCGCCGAGGTCGATATCGCTGTATTGCATCTTTGGGTCTTTGGCTTGTTGGGCTTTGGCGCTCTCTTTTGAGGCTGCCAGGAATTTCTTGGCTTGTTCATTATTTTCGGTCACGTAAGCTTGCAAAATAAGATAATGCGGGAATTTGCTGGAGAACTCGTCCTGATTGGATTGCATGGATTTCTGAGAGTCAACTTCGGCTTGGGTGCGGTAGCTGAGAGAGCAGCTCGAATTGAGTACGGGCGGCGTTTTGCCGTCGCTTTCGACCGGCGAGAATGCCTGTGAACTTGTGATAAAGGTGGGATCGAGCTCCGCATGGTCGCCCATGGCTTTAGTGAGGGTGACGTAATTGACCGAATGACAGGTGTCTACAAAGGGATGATTAGCGATTTTTGAGATGCCATTAAAGTTTTTGGGCCCGGCGCTTTTATGCTCGTTAATACGTGTGATGACATCGCTTGCAACCTTGTCGACTTTCTGCGCGGCCTGGTCGCCGCTGGTATCTTCTTTGGCGAGTGGTGCGGAAATATTTATAACCATATTTTTGTGCAAAATGTTGGGACGAATAAAGGTGCTGCTGTCGCCCGTCGTTTTGGTGGGTGTACCGTACACGCTGTTTTTATGTGATGCCAAGTTCTTGCCGTTCTTGCCGATTTGGCTTTTGAGCGCTTCAAAATACGTCTTGGCATCGTCTTCGTTGCCAAATTGGTTGAGCGTGAGTGTTACATTCACGAATGTCGTAAACCTTTCTTCTCCTTCACCTTTGGTTTGTTTATCAAATTTAAGGCGGCACTCGCTTGACGCGGCTTTGTAGCCCGTTAGTTTGGTGAGATCAATCTGCTTGTCTTTGGTGTTGTCTGGGGCGAGAGCAAACGATTCCTCGGCAGCTTGTTTGTTTTTGTCGGTGTTAATGCCCAATGTCTTGGCTATGAAATCAGCGTCAAAAACTCCGCACGCGTAGACATATGCGTGTTGGCCAACCATCATCGCCGGTCCAGACGGCGGACCAGGGGTGACGAAGGGCGACGTCGGTGATAAGGCCAAAAAGGCAACGCCCGTAAAGACCGCCACGGCCCCAACAATTCCGGCCACTAGCCTTTTGGTCCCTTGCGGTTTGGATGGCACTAAATACTCCTTTTGCAGTTTTGTGATCGAATGGTATTTTCTCAGTTTTAGTGTAACGACACTGTTGGTTTTTTAACAGAGGATAGGTACCAACCTCTGTAATGGCAAGACTTCTGCTTGCTAGTTTAGGCGGGTAACCTTCAGTTTTGCTTGAGCTTCATTGATCTGCTCTAAAATTACGCTAATGCCAGAAGCGGTATCGATAAACCGCGGCTGTCCGGTGTGCAGCAGAGA
>CAZSZJ010000003.1:0-64501 GCA_964610985.1 uncultured Candidatus Saccharibacteria bacterium
CTACCTCAGGATTCTACTTGGGTATCAGGTGAGGGAGGGTTTTTAGATTCAGGTACGGACAGTATTTGTTCTGCACGGATAGTTATCGTAGTTATCCGATTCCCGTTTTGCCCTAAAAGAGGGTATAGTGAGAATATGGAACGCATGAAGCGCCACTGGAAACGGGTTCCGTCGACCATACGCCGGCCAATTGTGCTGGTTATTGGTACGTTGTTTATCATCGCGTCGGTACTTACTGGCTGGCTGCCTGGCCCCGGCGGCATTCCGTTATTTTTGATCGGCATTGCTATTTTGGCCACTGAATTCGAGCGCGCACAGAAATTTAGAGACCTCATTTTGGGATGGATTCATGTTTTTGGAAAATGGTACAGACGCAACCGCGTGCTTGGGACGGTTTTTCTGAGTTTATGTGCCGCAGCTGCTATTTCTATCGCGATTTTTAGCTTTAATAAGCTCCGATAACTCTCTGTTAAGCATAAGCATTAAAGAATATATTTGACATACGCGCCAACAGATGTAAAATACAGAGTAATTGGTTATATAAATGTAAGGTGGCGCACATGTCGGAGTTCATCGTTCTGGGGCTTATTCCAGGCACACAAATTCAGATCACATTTTTACTATGGCTATTGGTTGTGCTTACGATTTCTATTTTTGCCGGTGCGCACATCGTGCAGCGTTCGCGTATGTTCCGGAATGCGCTGGTGACACTCGTCTTGTTGGCACTCAGCCGCAGGACACCCGATTCTGAGGCTCTTTGGTCGACGTTGTAATCTAGTCTGCCCTATAAAATTACTCTTCGCTGTTTGCCGGCATAATGCTTTCAGCATACAATTTGAGTTCTTCGAGCAAGTATTCTTGATGCGAAGTAAGATGCTCGCGTGCAGCGACCTCTTGCAAGCGCGCAAAGAAGCGCGCTATTCTGCTCTGCGGGCCGCCGTCTAGCAGCCTCCGTACGCAGTGCTTCTCCCATTCGACACGCTCTTCGCCACTCAGCGCTTTGGGATAATTTCGGGCTTTATACAGTGGCAAAAGTGCCGATAGCCGTTGGTCTTTGAAACGCAAATTTAGGTCGCCCAACTCCTCTGGCCGCGCGGCGCGCACCACGCTCATAGCCTGCTTGTCACCATTATCAAGAAATCCATCGTACATGCATTCGTCCACATCTTTGTCGGTAGCGACCAGTGATGTTTGGAAAGGTTTGTCCATGATTTCCCAAGCTTTAAAGAGCCGGGCTTCGAGATCGGGCATGCTCTCTAGGGCAGCGGCATGCTGTCGTATTTCTTTCATGTCGAGTTTGAGACGTTTTTGGCTAGCCTCGTCTAAAACGCCGAGTGGCGCCACGGCGGGACAGCGGTTGAATTGCAATGATTTTACGGGTAGGCGCGGCTCTTCTGAGTCTTTTTTCCATTTCCAGGATTCAGCGAGCTGTTCGGGCGTGGCATCTTTGTAATACAGTGGGTCGTAACGCAGATCAAACACAAACATACCCTGTTTTTTGGGATGAGGACAGATCGGCATAACTACCGTTGTCTTTTCGTACTCAGCGGCATATTTGCCGCTCGTGTACACGAAAGGTTTGCCGCTGTCTGCCAGCTCGGCCACCTTGCGTTTGTCGCGCATAGTCATTAGGTAATCAAATAATTTGGTCTGCTTGTTACGAATCATCCGGGCCACGGCGATGGTGGCATCCACGTCACTGAGAGCGTCATGTGCATGGGCATGATCTAGTTTATTGAGTCCCGTCAAAAGCTCCAAACGGTTGGTCGGTTTGCCATGCACATCAACCGGCCACTTTATACCCTCCGGCCGAAGCGCACGCGTCATGCGCACCACATCCAGTAAATCCCACCGCGACCGGTCCTCACGCCATTGCCATTCATACGGATCGTAAAAATTGCGGTAGTGCAGACAGCGCATAAACTCGTCGTCAAAACGTACGGTGTTAAAGCCCAGGAAAATTGTGCCTGGCGTAGCGATCTCGTCGGAAAACATGCGCAGGAACTCAGCTTCGGTGTAGCCATCAGCGACGGTCTGCTGCGGCGTGATGCCGGTGATAAGGATGGCATCTGGATCGGGCAAAATATCTTCGGTCAAACGGATTAATGCGTTGACGGGCTCACCCAGTGGATTGAGGTTAAGGTCGGTGCGGCGACCGGCAAACTGCATAATGCGGCTGCTATGCGCGTTAATTCCGCTTGTTTCGAGGTCATAAAAGAAAAAACTGGCTGACATTACATCAACTAGTGTAGCAGAAGCGGATCCTGATAGCGGAATAATCCGTAGTCCTCACCCATATTGATTGCCGCGTGTCCCGTGGTTTTGAGCCGTGAAGGAGCGGTAAGATCATCTAATGGAGGCGTATGGACTGGACACTTGAGCGTCGCTGTTTCGAGAAATTCGCCTCTATAAAACACATCAGCCCAATTGTCGCCATGGTGACGTCTCGTATTATATTGCCGGGTTTCGCGGTCAAAAAATATCTCAACATCGAGTTGAGGCAAAGGTATGCGATGTTTCGATTGAATATTAACGCTGTTCATTCCCGCCAATGCCAGAGGCAAGCGGATAAGGTCATGCGCGGCCTGAACGCGGTGATCGAGATTAATGTTGTCTCGTTTTTTACCGATAAATCGGGCATGCTCTTGCATAAAGTGCGCGAGCGAACTTCCCGCCAATGCCCATTTGAGACTTCTGGCCTCGTCCGAAATATTTTTGCGATCTACCGCGGATTCCACCAGCTGGCGGCCCAGGATAGCGTGGCGCGCGAAGGCGTAGGGCCACCAACGACGCGACGCCGTAGCACCATCGGTAAACTCACGTTCAAATTCGTCGCGTCGGCATATCATCATGCCCACCAGATTGCGCTGATAGGCATTTCTGCGCTTACCCCAAAGCGTGAGGGGATTCCCAACTATTTTCTGACGCCGTGGCCGAGGATCTATAAAATGTGCAGCATAGCCATCGCCCTCGATAAATCCTTGACTCATCTGGTCGAAGCCAAAAGTAGTATACACGTGACGTTCGGTCTTATTCCAGTCGAGCGGTTTTATTTTACAAGGATCAATATTGCGACGCATTACAACTTCTTGGAGGGTGCGGAGTACGGCATCGGGATGCTTCTCAAGGTCCGGGGCAATATCAGGCAGATGACTGGCGACTTCCAGCCGAGCTGTCCTGAGTACACCACTGTGCAGCATAGTCGCTTAATTATAACATAAAATACGTGGAACCTCAATTATGAGAAGAGTCCGTGCCGGGCGATTCGGACCCCATGCCAGCAAAAGACATTTCAATCTCGCGGTGGAACATTAATGCCTGCACTACCCCTAAACCATGCTTTACAGCGATGCACGTTACCTCAATATCGAGGTCAGTTACATTTTGCTCACCGCCAGCAGACTTCTCTAGAAAGCGTTTTATGGCACCCGGTCGAAGCGAACGCTCACCTTCCCTCTCAAGGCACTTCAGCTCCTCATCTATACGGCCTAGATTCTCGCCTGCCTTATTCTGTAATTCGCTAATAACCCACTCCAGACTTCTTTCCGCTACCTTAGTGGCTTGCCGAAAGGCGACATCCCACTTATCCGGATCATTTGGGTCAAAATAAGACTCGGCGTAAGCGTCAGCATACTGGTCGACAAATGTCTCGCCATCAAAATCGTCCCCAAAATAGTTCTGAGCCGTTGTCAGCTCGGGGTCATATTTTTCTGGCAACATAATTCCCTCCTAATATGTAAACTGGCCGTGCAATCCGATCTTAACAGTATCATCCGCCTTTACGCCCTGGCGCACCAGGCCGTGCGAAATACCCATTTTGCGCATAATGTCGCGAATGCGCTGGATGCCCTCTTCGCTATCAAAGTCGGTGCGGGCAGCAAAACGCTCGATTTTGCGACCGCGGACGATAAATATGTGGTCGCTTTCTTTGGTGACAGTCCAGGCTTTATCATCTTGGTCGAGCGTAAGAACAGGGATACCCGTCATTTCAGGCGCCTCTTCTATCTGTTTAGCGCGCTCGGTTTCGACGATAGTTCGGATTTTGCGGAGCAAGGACTGGATACCTTCCCTGGATTGGGCAGAAATTGCCAACAACTCTGTGCCTTCCGGGAGTACCTTTTGTAGTTTGGTCATTTGGTCGCGGACAATTTCAGGGTCAAGGCCTTCGGTTTTGGTCAGCGCGACTATCAGCGGTTTTTGGGAGAGATCGATTTTGTAAGCAGCGAGTTCGTTTTGGATAGTCGTATATGCCGCCTGGACATCTTCTTGATAGGCGTCGATTAGATGCAACAGTACAGCGGTGCGCTCAACGTGTCTCAGGAACTCATCACCCAAACCCTTACCTTCCGCCGCCCCTTCGATAAGACCGGGAATGTCGGCGAATAGCACACTCGCCTCGCCGTCAATATCGACCACGCCCAGATTGGGTGTGATGGTGGTAAAAGGATAATCAGCGATTTCGGGCCGAGCATTGCTAATAACGCTGAGCAGCGTTGACTTGCCGGCGTTAGGCAAACCAACAAGCCCAACATCGGCAATCATCTTTAGCTCTAATTGGGCGGCGACTTCTATGCCCTTTTCGCCTTTTTCTGCCACACGAGGCGCTTGACGTCGAGATGATACAAAGTGCGCATTGCCAAAACCGCCCTGGCCGCCCTTGGCAATGATAACTTTTTGACCATCTTCGTTCAGGTCGGCCAGCAGTTCGCCGTCCGGTCCAAACACAGACGTGCCCACTGGCAGCGGCACAACCAGGTCACTGCCGCCTTTGCCGCGCTTGTTGCGCTTTCCGCCTGCTGCACCCGGCTCTGCCCGCAGTTCTTTTTGAAAACGAAACTCAGCAAGCGTGTTTTCGTTGCGGCTCGCCATAAATACGACATTGCCACCGCGTCCGCCGTCGCCGCCGTCCGGGCCACCTTTGTCGATATATTTTTCATGACGAAAACTAACGGTGCCGTTGCCGCCGTCACCCGCTTTTATAAGAACTGTTGCTTTATCAATAAACATGCTTGTACCTTTTGGTTTTACTGCGACTAATGAATATAGTTGAGCGTCCGCGCCGTAGATGCGGGGATAAGTTTAACGTCTTCTTTAAAGAATCCACCGGCGGGAGTTGGGTCGGTCATGGATCTTTGGCCGCGAGAGTTCATTTCGGAAATCCAGACACTGCCGTCCTCATTGACGGCTATTACGAGGGCAACGTGACCCGGATTCTTATTCGTGCTTGTGACCACGGCTGCGCCAACTTCAGGACTGTTATCAACACGAATACCTGCGGCACTTGCGTTATTATCCCACGTCCATGCATCACCCAAATTCGTAGGGAGCGGGCGGCCCATCTCTGCCCGGTGCTTCGCGACATGCCAAGTACAGTACCCCGGTATATAGCCGTTAGTGCCATATATTGGCGAAAACGGCCCGCCAGCGTAGCCACCATAAGAAGAGCTACGAGTAACAGGCTGCTGGCCATTTGGTATGATGATCTGCTGGCCAACCTTTAGGCCGCCCAACTCGGCATCATTCGAGGCAATGATCTGATCTTTACTGGCGCGGAACTTTTGAGCCAGCGTGTCGGGATTGTCGCCTTCTTTAACTGTATACACGATGCCGTTGACAGGCGGAATCAGGATCTTTACTCCTGCTGCAATCGTATTACCGGTCAGGCCATTGGACCACTGGATACTTTCGGAGGTCACATTAAATTTAGCAGCGATACTCGCAATGGTATCTCCGCTTTGCACTGTATAATTCTTGATGTCTTTAGCACTTTTCAGTTCAGTTGCTACGGCCTGGGGTTTTGCCACCACCATGGCCTGTACGGGTACAGCAAGCTGGGTACTGGCACTGTCGGCCTGGTTGGTTACAGCCACCGTCTCTACCATATTTGTCATGAGCGCCAAGTTGACAGCGATATCGGCCGTAGAAACCTGGTCAAGAGGGTCGGCCGCTCTTTCACGCTCCCCTACCGACGACGCGACATTTTGGTGCGAACCGTCACTAGAAGGCGCACTTTGCAATACAAACAGAATAATACCACCAAGCAACAGAACGTGCAGTGACAGCAAACCATAGCGTACAACTCGTCGTTGCGTTAGTAGTTTAATAACTCGCTTTTTGGCGCGCGCAAAACGACCAGTTCGCCGGGCGGACTGGGCATCAGGATTTGCGGGTTTTGATTGCAATTTGTTGATACGCTATTGCTCCTTGGACGTTTTTGAGGCGTCCACCCCTGAAAAACCAGAGGGAAACGCCAGAATTTTTGCCTTTCAAAGGCACTTCCCGCGTTTCAAGCATAAGTATAGACTATATATGCCCTTTTGGGAAGGCCAGAGACTTTTACTTACCCCTGTTATGGATTGCATAATTTTGTGCAATATTGAGAAATATTTGCTTCATGCTCGGCTGCCGTTTTGGAAAAGTGAGTCGCACCATCGTCACCAGATACGAAGTAAAGCCAATCAGTTGAGGCCGGATTAGCCACCGCTTTGAGCGAGCTGATCGTTACATTGGATATCGGGGTGGGCGTGAGCCCAGCATGACTATAGGTGTTATACGCTGAATCGTAGGCCGAGGAAGGCTTTTGACCAGCCAACACCGCCCCGTATGATGCGGTGGCATCAGATTGGAGTTTCATACCTATGCGGAGGCGTTTTAAGAACACCTGCGCTACTTGCTCGCGGTCCTGCTGCTTGGGAACTTCTTTTTCCACGATTGAGGCCAGGATAATCGCTTCATAAGTGCTAAGACCCTGGCGAGCAAAGGCGCTCCTGAGGTCGGGCGTAAGATACGTATTCATCTGGTCGAGCGCTGATGCAACGATGGTCTGTGGGTCAGTAGCGGCTGTCTTTTGGTATGAATCAGGATACAGATAGCCCTCGAGACTGACATTGGCGGGCTTGTCGACCAGCGCCGGGTTATTAAGGTAGCCCCGGGGATCAAGTGCCCTATCAACTTCAGTCTCACTAAAACCGTCCTGGACAAGGGTGGTGCGAAGCTGGTCGAGCCGCCTTCCAGGGAGGAGCGTCACCAGATTGGTCGCTACTTTGCCGCGCGTCAGTTGCGATACGATTTCGGGAACGCTTTGGGTGGCAGCCAGTTCATAACTGCCAGCTTTGAGGTCTTTGCCAACCTCTTTACTACTTACATACAGACGGAAGGCCCAACTGCTGCGGATGACTCTTTCTTGTTGAAGCTTGCCAGCGATCTCGTCGACTGACGCACCCTGTTCTACGGTTATCAATCGAACTTCGGGGTTCGTGCTGAGCGGCCCAAGGTTTTTATTGTAGGCAAAGCGAACGCCGACGGTTGCCCCGCCGATCAGAATGACACCTACAAAGAAAAGTAGAACAATGCGGCGCGGCCAGCGCCTTTTGGCTGGTTGACTGGTATATTTCATGCGCGCACCTCGGGGTGATCATTTAGATAGTCCTCTAAAATATATGCGGCGGCTAGAGCGTCGATGTCGGATTTTTGGTATGGTTTACCGCGGGCTTCTAGCTCTTTTTCGGCTTTGACGGAGGTTACGGCCTCATCTTGCCAGTGAACAGGCAGGCCCAAGATGGGCTCTAGTGCAGCACCAAATGCTTTTACGGCATCAGTTTGCGCCGTAGAATCACCGTTCAGATTACGTGGCAGACCGAGCACGAGTAACACGGCTCGTTCATCTTTGATAATTTGTTTGATGGTAGATAAGGCGTCAGCGTCGTTTGTAACCGTAGTGAGCGGATGCGCGATGCGTGCGACCGCATGAGCACTCGCCACACCGATTCGTTTTGAGCCCACATCCAGTGCCAGGATTGAACTGTCGCTAGTTAGCATTTTTTTGGACAACCGGTTTCTCGACCGTAACTGTTATCTTCGCCGTCTTCTTTGGAATAGAGCTCACCCAGAATGGGCTATAGTCGACCTTTACTTCGGTTACGCCGGGATATTCGTTGATGATGGTTCGTGCGTCGTTGGTCTTTTTGCCAGCGACTTTTGTCTTGATTTCGCCTACGTTCAGGTCGGAACCGGCAATGGCGGTTGCTTCCATGGTTACGAGCGTTACGCCGCTGTTTTCGTTTTGAAATTTAAAGGTAGCTTTGTCCAGGCCGTAATCGGTGATCTGCTGCTTGTTTTCGTCGATCTTGTCTTCGACGGCTTTGTCTATAACTTTCTTTAGGTCAGCTTGCTTGACGCCAAGCATGGTGTAGATAATCTTTTGAGTTACGGTTACATTGGCCGCTTCGTCACCGACTTTTACATCGGTACTGACTTCGGGTTCGCCGGCTTTAAAAGTGTCGTCGATCGGGTACAGGCTCTTGGCAGTAAGGCCGCTTTGCAGTTCTTGTTTGAGAGCATCATTTTCCCCTGTAGCAACTTTTTGCTTGGCGTTGTCGATGTCGGCTTGCGAGACAATCTTGACGATTTGGCTTGTACCGCCGCTTACACCACTGGTAGAAGCGGAAATGTCGGGGCGCCCAGCCACCGTCAAGGCAGTGGGACCAGTATTGTATTTATCACCGTTATTTTGGGCGGCAACAGAGGTAGCTGCAGTAGCGACCCAGGTACATTTACCGCCACTTAACTTTGGAACAAACGTAGTGTTGCTCTGTGCGATATATGTCAGTCCATTGGCACTCAAGCCAGTGCCTGCCGGAACGTCATTCGGTGGTGTTGCAGCACAAGTTCCGCCCGTCATAGATGCTGTGCCTGTCGCTTTTGTGCCATTATCTTTTTGGCCGGTGGCTTCGACTTGCTGCGTAAATGTTTTTTGGGCTTTTTGCTCTACCGAAGGCACGAGCGCTTTTTCGGCATCAACTTCGCGGGCTGCAGAACTTAGGGACAAATCTAGGTTGGCCTGCACAGCCGAACTATCGGTTTTAACAGATATGGATGCGCGTGGCATCGCCACAAAAGCCATATACCACATAAATACAAACACGACCACCGCGATACCGCCAATGACCGCCCATATACGGAACTTATTAAAATCTGGGATGGAGAACTTTTTGCCGCCTTTTTTGGGCTTGGTTTTTTTGCTCATTGCGGCTGATTCGGCTTCTAACGTAGCACTGTCAAGGTTAATAGTGTCATCCTCGTCGATAGCAGGAAGTGCGGCAACGCTCGGAGAACGACGCAAGTGCTCGCCTACGGGCTTCGCGTCATCCAAAGGCTCATCGTCAGCTAGACTGACCGCTTCTTCATCATCGTCATCGGCACCATGCGCTCCCATGTGAGTTACAGGAACCTCTGGGCGAGACTGCAAACTCTTGGCAACGTAAATACCCACACTACCGGCAAGCGGCAACAGCCCGGCCTCGCTCGTGATGAGCACCAAATGCTTTTTGGCTTCATCGGCGGTGCGCTTGAGCAGCTTCATATTAACGATGCTCTGCAGAACGGTGGCGCGCTTGGGTAATACCAAGGCAACGATCTTTTCGTGCGAACCACGAACTTTATCAATAATCGTCGTGATTTCGTCGTCTATGTCAATGTAGATCGTATCTTTGCCTGATGATGTGCTCATTGTTTCTCTTCTTTTTTATACTCGTAACATCTTATCTATTTTTTCGCGAACCGAATCGCCGGGCGATGTAGAGAACTGCAGCGTGTCGAGGCCAACTCGCAACAATCCCATGGCAGTAATAAAGGTATGGTCGGTGACGTCATCTGTTTTATCTATAATGCCAACGACCTGCTCGGGACGAATATGCTGTACGACCGGTTTGCGCGTAAAAGGCAATTCGGTATACCAATTGCCCGCTTCCAGTCGATCCATGAGCATATCGAGGCTCGAACCACCGCCACATAAAAACAAACGATGGGGCAAATGGTCAAGCTTATTGTTGAATTCGCTGAGTGCCAGCTCGACACCACTTGCCCAAACGTCCAGCGTTTTGGTTAATGCGCCTTCGATAGCTGGCACCTTGGCTTGCGGTGCCTTGTGGTCAGAAAGCCCCACCTTTAACTCTTCGGCTTGTATAAAGGATACGTTGAGTTCACGTTCGATAGACCGCGTGAATGCCCGTCCGCCGATACCAAACATTTTGGTACCCTGCACGCCACCGTCATTTATAACCGCGATGTCGGTCGTGCCGCCACCGACGTCCATAAGAACGGCACTCATGCTGGCATTGGCGTCATTGCCAATAACCGAGCGCGCTACGGCAAATGGCTCTGCTGCCACAGCCAGCAGATCGAGGTCAAGTTGCTGCGCGGTGCGCTCCAGCGCCCCGATATGGATCATAGGCGCAAAGGCGGTGTAAAGCTGCACCACCACGTCCCGCCCCTGAAAGCCGATTGGGCTTGTTACTTTATAGCCGTCAATCTCGATACCGACAAGGGCACTATTAACCAGCCGCACCTCAACTTCTTTACCGCCCAATTCCCAGGCCAATTGTTTTTTGGCTTTGGCTTCGGCGCGGGCTTGCACTAATTTAATAATTTTTTCGACTTCTAGTAAATCGAGGGGCTTATCTGGCTGTTTGCGTGTAACGCGAACGGTAGTTGTCGTGCCTTTGACCAGTTCACCAGCGATACCAATGACAGTGGTGCGCACACTAACACCGGCCTGGTCTTCGGCTTGGCTGAGCGCCTTGTCGCAGTTGGCGACCACACTCGAAATATCGGCAATCGCCCCGGCCTGCATATCACTCAAGTCCTGGTGAGCGCGGCCCACGCCGACAATCTCGATCGTGTCACCGACCACATGACCGATCAGGGCCTTAACATATTCGGTACCGATATCCAGGCCAACCACATATTGCTCGGCCTCGGACGCTTTTGCTTTTTGGCCAACTTTGGCATTGACCTCAGAAGCCTTGTCGGCAACCCTCTGTGCTAATGACTGACCCATCGTTTTGAATTTATCAAGCATAATCGTCTTTGATTATACCATGGTTACGTCGGTATAAACGTCAAATTCAATAACTCTACGTTACTTAGGAGCAGTTGCTATAAAAGGCTGCCACTGTGCTTTAGTCTGATCCACGATCTGCCGTACCGATGCATATGACGCCAATGTTCTTTGCAATGTTGTGCGGGAAGCTGTTAAAGTCTCGGTATTCATCTCACAAAATTGACGCTGGAGATGCCGGGCGTTTTCCAGCTGGGTATGTTCAATGATTTCTTTGGCGTCCAGATGAGGTGTGAAGAGACGAAAATCATTACGCCACGCTCCTGATCGCCACAGGAGACCCATATTTACAGACCCCAAGCGCCGGGCAAGCCGGCTGGAAGGATGGGTTATCGCGATGAATAGTAAGCTGGAGGGAGTCACAGCCCATGTACATAGCGAATGCCGCCCGATAAGGCGCCACAAGCGACCCAATCTGCTGACCCATATCCCACTCCCTAAAAATGACCGTAGAGCCTTCCACCTGCAAATAGCCTGGCGGCAAAAGCTCGCTCTGCGTTTTATGGTAGAGGCCCATCATTCCGACCAAACGCTCTTCGGCGACATTATGAATACCCCATATAAAACGGCTATCTCTTTGCATCCACGATTGGTAGGCAGCTGACTCTTCTTTTCGCTGAAATAGATCATTCAGACCCTCACGGAATTTCGGCGCAACCCATCGGCCTACGGCGGGCTCGACAAAAGGCGGTAGTGTCTGCAAATCAGCTGGCGTAATCTCACGCAGGACCAATGGATGAAGCTCTGAAGCTACTTGTATTTCTGGGGCGAACATTGTGATGATTAGGCCAGTACGGCTTTGATGCGGCGAATACCGGCTGAGCTTGCTTCCTCTTTGAGTATCTTAAAACGCTTGCCGTCTTCGAAAAGCTCCAGGGTATGGTCGACGTGCGGCCCGCCGCAGATTTCGAAACTAAAGGGCTTTTCTGCACCGTCAGCAATCATTTTGTAGACTTTGACGGTTTCGCCGTAGCGGTCACCAAATTGGCCGAGTGCGCCTAAAGGCCCCGTTGCTTCAGCCGTTGGATATTCGGCCCAGGATACTTTGAGGTCTTTGCTAATTTGTTCGTTGACGATGTCTTCGACTCGTTTGAGCTGTTCGGGCGTAACTTTTTCGGGATGGCTAAAGTCGAATCGCAGGCGTTCTTCAGTGATGTTGCTGCCTCGCTGGATAACGTGGTCGCCGAGGACATCACGCAACGCTTGGTACATGAGGTGTGTGGCGGTGTGGTATTTTTTGTGCTGTAGGGTTTGGCCGCCGAGACCGCCCTTGAAGACACCTTTACTGGCGGTTTGGCTGCGTTCGCGCTGCGTCTTCATGAGCGCATCAAATTGTTCGCGCCAATCTGCTGCAACTTTAATGTCCTGCTTAAAAGCTTCCTCGACGCTCAGCTCGACGGGGAAACCATAGGTGTCATAGAGCTTAAATACTTCTTCACCGGTCAGGCCGCTAGCGCCCATTTTGGACATTTCATGGATGCCTTTGCGGAGTGTTTGGCGGAAAACTTTTTCTTCGCGGGTCAGAGTCTCGATGACTTCGTCGCGTTTGGCGTGGACTTCTGGGAAGTCGTTTTCATACAAGCTCGTGATGACCGGCACGACTTCTTGGACAAAGTTTTGTTCGATACCAAGGTCAAAAGCAAATCGGATGGCGCGGCGCATCAAGCGACGCATCACATAGCCCTGTTCTTTATTACTTGGCTTGACGCCATCGATAGCCAGGAACGCGGCGGCGCGTAAATGGTCAGCTACCACCCGCATGGCGTTGGTGTGGCTGTCATATTTTTTGCCAGACAAAGCCTCGAGTTTTTCGATAATCGGCCAAAGCAGGCTTATTTTAAAGGCATCGGGGCTGTCAATAGCCGCCATGGCAATTCGTTCCAGGCCGCCGCCGAAGTCCACGTTTTGCTTGGGCAGTTTTTCGAAGCCGGCCTCAGTGCGGACATATTCCATGAATACACTATTGGCGATTTCGATAAAGCGGCCGCAGTCGCAGTTGGGATGACAATACTCACCGTATTCAATGTTATGCTCGATAAAGTCGAACTCATAAAAGATTTCGCTGTCGCCACCGCCGGGCTCACCAACCGGCATATCTTTGATTTTGCCAGCACGGCACCACCAGTTTTTGTCGGCGTCATAAAAGAAAATGCGCTCGTCAGGCTTCATGCCGCGCGCGTAACCGTCCTGTTCGGAGCCGATATCGGCCTTCAGTACTTCGATGCCTTTTTCGGCAAACAGCTTTTCCCAAATCTCGGCAGCTCGTGTATCGCGCGGAATACCGTTTGCTTCATCGCCAATAAAACAGGTCACGTAGAGTTTTTTAGGATCGAGACCAACAACACTCGTTAGGAATTCAAAGATCCATGGCAATTGCTCGCCCTTAAAGTAATCACCAAACGACCAGTTACCTAGCATTTCAAAGAAAGTGGTGTGGCGATTGTCGCCAACTTCAGCAATATCTTGGGCGCGCAGGCAGGTCTGAGAGTCGACCAAACGCACGCCTTCGGGGTGTTCTTCGCCCAGTAAATATGGAATCAGCGGCTGCATGCCCGAACCGGTAAATAGTGTCGTCGGGTCATTGAGCGGCACCAAAAGCGCGCGGGGAATCACCTTGTGCCCGTTTTTTTTGTAAAAATCTAAGTAAGCCTGTCTAATTTGCTGCGCATTCATGGGTTATATAATAACAGAGAGAGGCAGGCCATGTCACTCTGACTTGCGATACGCCCCGCCGGACATGTTATGGACAGTATCTTTTGTCAGAGTTTTATGTTTGTCGGCGGCGTCATCTATCTTTTTCATTGAGCTTTCATCTTCAACCAAACCATGGGCTACACCATAGTCAATAACCACCAATTCACTGACATTACAGATGAATTGATCGCCGATAGAAAGGCTGGTGTGCGAAACTGTCAAATCACCTACAGCGGTCACCACTTCATTGACTGTAATAAAATTTTTGTATTTTTCTGGATCAGGACAGACATCTCGGGCGGCCCTTGCAAGCTGCCTAATTTGATTTCGTCGGTCCACTTTACGCATCTGGACCCCTTGCAAGCGAGCCCAAAAACCTTTTGCTTCGTCCTCACTTAAATCGGCAACGGAAATTCCAAATTCATCCCCGCCCAGGCGTTCGCGGTAAACGACTATATTATCGCCCTTGCGTATGCTACCCAAGATTTCCTTAGCTGCAGCCTTTAAAATCAGATCACCCACATCTTCACCAAAGAAGTCATTTGGCCACTTAAAGTCATCTATATCTCCTCTGATCTTTGTGTAGCTTCGAGGGTTCTTGACTCCTTCGGCTGGACGGCGCTTTTCGGCCAAACCGCGTAAAAGATACACCCCGTCCGCCCACCTCTCAAATTCAGAATAAGTAAGCATTCCCGTAAGATCATCTACTGCGATCTTGGCATCGGCTCCGAATTGCGCCTCAGTCTGAACTCCCAGCCAGGCCGCCACGTCCTCATCACGCCGATCTCCATGCAAACGATCAGCTATGCGGACAACTAAAGGGTCGCTTTCATCGAGGCCTACAAGCGCACCCAGACGGCGTCGGTGTTCTTGCAACCTACTGTCGATTTCCATCTCTCTAGATGGAAAATAAGTTTGGGCCATGTCAAAATAACTTGGACCGTTGGCTTCGGCAGACATTAAATTCTCCTGAATTGCTGGCGCTATACATTTTACATCACGATGCCGCCGCCGACAACGCGGTCAGCTTCGTAAAGCACGGCGGATTGACCGGGAGTGAGAGCGCGGACGTCATCTTTGAGCTTTAGGCGCCAATTGCCGTTTGGCAGTTTTTGGGTGGACGTGACTTCGATAAGCTCAGCGCGATAGCGGGTACGCACGTGGTATTTGCCATTTTCTGATGGCTCGGCGTTGATCCAATGCGTCAAAGTAAGTTCAAGTTCGCTATGCCATAATCGGTCATCTTGCAGATCTGTCGTCACGTACACCTCGTTTTTGTCCATATTTTTGCCAGTGACGTAATAGGGCAGGCCGCCGCCGACACCCAAGCCCTGACGTTGGCCGATGGTATAAAAGAGCGCGCCATCGTGTTCGCCAATGACCTGACCGTGCTGGTCCATAATTGGCCCGGGGGCGGTTTTTACAAACTGTTGCAAAAACTCTTTGATGCCGACTTTGCCGACAAAACAAATGCCCTGACTGTCTTTTTTCTCTGCAGTATTAAGCCCTAGTTTTTTGGCAATTTCGCGCACTTTTGGTTTTTCGTATTCACCAATTGGCATAAGACTTTTACCAAGTGCCTCTTCGGTCACGCGGTACAGAAAATAGCTCTGATCTTTGTTTTTGTCCAAGCCAGCGAGTAGAGTGACGTTTTTGATACGGGCGTAGTGACCGGTAGCAATCATGTCTGCGCCATCAGCGAGTGCCGCTTCCAAAAACAGCTTAAACTTCACTTCCTGGTTGCACATAATGTCAGGGTTGGGCGTTAGGCCAGCCTTGTAGCCGTCAATCATATAGTCGACGACTTTACTGCGATACTCTTTTTCAAAATCGAACATCTTGAATGGAATACCGAGCTTGACCGCCACGCGCTTGGCGTCCTGATAATCTTCTTTCCAAGGGCAAACAAAGCCAGGCAGATCCTGACTCCAGTTTTTCATGTACACACCGGTGACGTCATAGCCCCGCTCCAGTAGCAACGCCGCCGTAACTGAACTATCCACACCGCCGGACATGCCGACATAAACTTTCTTTGCCATAACTGGAATATTTTAGCAAAATTTCACTATAAAAACCACTGTTATGCAACTAGGGCTACAGGCGCGGCGTCAGCAAAATGATCTTATCGTTGCTACCATTGCTGGTACTGAGGTACAAATTGCCATCCGGGCCCTGGGTCACGGCGCGCAACCGCCCATACGCGCCTTCCAAGATCTTTTCTTCGCCCACGACTTTATCTTGACTGTCGAGACGAAGAATTTTGAGGTGTTCCGTTTTGAGCATGGCCATCGCAAATGCGCCATTCCACCCCTTCCAGTTGTGCCCATAAATCATGGACGCACCAGAAGGAGCCACGGTCGACGATCCAGAAGACCAGATAGCGTCGATGGCATCCGGAAAGCGTTTGTTGTCAGTCATGGGGACGCTCTCGTCATAACCTTTGGCGGGCGGCGACCAGCCAAAGTTACCTTGCCGTAGCTCGTTTACTTCGTCGTCTTCACCCGTTCCGTGTTCTGCACTTAAGCCCAGTACGCCATTTTTGGCCTGGTCAAAAAATGCCAGACCTTGGATATTCCGGTGACCGTATGAATAGATACGTGGATCGAATTCGCCGCCCATATTTCCAGCCACGGGAGCGCCGTCACGGGTGACACGCAACACCTTACCGCCCAGTTGTTTGGGATTGGTCGAAGTGTCACCCTGCGCGGAATCGCCGGTGCCCACCCATAGGTTTTTATCCGGTCCAAACTCCAACTGACAGCCTGAATGCCGCCCCGCTGATGCTCCATTATTTGCCGTAATACCCGTAATGATATCTTTTCGCTCATGCGCCAGCAGCAAATCGTTCAAGCGCCAGCGTACCACACGAATATCTTTGGCAGTGCTATTAAAACAGGCATATATTAACCGGTTACTTGCAAAATCCGGGTCAACCGCAAGCCCCATCAGGCCGCCCTCGCCCGCAGGCCTAACGTCTGGAATCGATTCTATAAGCTGTGCTTGGCCATTCCTGAGGTACTGTATTTTTCCGTCGCGCTCCGTAAACAATAATTCGCCACTCGGCAAAAAGGCGATGTCCCAAATAAACCGACGTCCGCTTAGCAGAACCGTATCCACAACCCCTGGAGAAGAGTTATCACCCTGCCAATTCTGCAGAGATTCCGTACTCTGGGGTTGACTGCGCACTATGATAAACATGGCTGCGGCGAGCAGCAGCAAACCGATCGTCGTCGTAAACAGCAATGTCATTTTTTGCTTCATCCCTGTTGTTCCAATCGTTTACGCAGTGCGGCCAGCTCGTATCGCCGGCCCAGCCAAAATGCCACAAAGATTAAGATTACCGATGCTGCGGCCGGCAACCACAAAACGCGTGTAATAACTTGTTGTTTTTGCTCGGCATCACCTGGGGCATTCGAGGTAATGGCACCGTTAGCTATCGCCACTAACTGCAAATACGCGGTCAAACCGTCTTTGTCAGTTGCTTTAATGATAACCTTGTAAACACCGGCGGATGTATAAATATGCTTGAGGTCGATGGTGCCGGGAAATTGTCGGCTAATGAGGTCGGGCGCCTTGTTGTCGCCCCAATCAACACTGATAGCATATGGGCCCGTGCCGCCCGTCAAGATAATGGGCCATGTTAGTAGCTGGCCGGGGTTTGACCCGCGCTGTGCATAACTGCTCGTCAAACTAAGCAACGACGCGTTAAACGGATTAAACTGGGTATCATGAAAGGTCACTTTTACGATATTGGAATCCGGTCCTGCTTGGTCAAAAGCGTCATAGGCACGCGCCACCAGGTCGTTCTGGCCCGCAAAAAGGTCAATCTGCAAAGTATAGCTACCAGTCGCGCACTGTACCGAACCTACAAAGACATTATTGGCAAAGACTTTGATTAGCAGGTTTTTGGGGCACAGACCCGCGACGGTTACTGGGGTGCTAGTGAAGGACTGCCCAGAACTGGGCGTTGTGATGGTGGGCGCCTGGGTCGGCGGATTGCTCGGAATTTTGCCTTCGATACCAACCGAACCGGCTTGCGGATTTTCGACAGGCGAAGCGGCCCCTGCCACTCCAGTAAAAGCCAATAAGCTCATCCCAAAGGCAACCAGGACAACTGCGCGTATTAAGGCCGGACGACGAAACATATATCTTCTATAACCCTCGTCTGTATTATACCGTTTTGCTTATGCTAGAGCGAGACTCTAATTCTAATGGCGATATCGAGTGCGGCGACCGCTAAAGGCGCGGCGGATCAGCCATACAAGCAGGACGATCAAGATGATAGCGACCGCCAGAACGGCCACCGACCACCAAGGGATATACCAGAAACTGGTGGTAGCGAGTATTTCCTGTGAATTATTGCCATTGAGACCATAGTAGAGCGCAACCTGAGCGGTGTAGCGACCCGGCAATAGGCCAGGATCGTCACATGTGGCGTTTTGCGTGGGAGTTTGCTGGGCATTCGGATCTTTACTTTCGAGCACGCTCGTCTTTAGACAAGCCTGAATACGGCGCGTTTGACCAATCAACACTAATTGTTTTTTGGGGTTCGCATCGGTTACTTCTTTGACGGTTGCGCCAAACATATTTTTGACTACGAGACTTCCGGTGGGCTGCTCGGCAATATTACCGGTGTTTTGCAGACGGTAAGCAAATTCTTTTGGCGTTGAACCAAGATAAAAACTCTTAAAGCCGCCCTTTGATTCGTCTTTCAGGTCAGCGACAAACATACCAAAGTCTTTGAGTACCAATTTTTCCCTGGCTTCCCCTGGTACGGTTACAAAGACAAGACTTGCCGTCGATGCAGCAATATTAACTTTTTCTTTGGTTTCAGGGTTTTTAGCGGTGTATTCGATGGCGCTATAGTAGCTCCCTGCACCTTGTTTTTCGGGAATGGTTATCGTAATGGGTACGTTGGCCGATTTACCGGCGGCGATCTTAACACTATCCTGTATCTTTGCAAATGGCTTGAGTGACCAAGGCGTCTGCGGCAAATTGTCGTCTAGCTGCAAGGCAGGTGCGCCCGTTTCGTTGGCTGCCCCAAAATCGATAATACGAATGTTTACCTGCAAGTCTTGGTTGAGACTCAGGTTACGAATATACAATGTATCTTTTACGGTCTTGCCCGCTTGCACAGTGTAGTCTTTGCGCGGCGAAATGCCGAGGCCATTGGACTGCGCCGACACGGATGATACGGAAACAAGTGTCATCACTGCCAGGAGCAAGGAAATAACACGTGCGATTTTCTTCATAAACCCTCTTTTTACTAGGAATTAACCTTTAGCCTTTAGTTTACCATCAAAAAGTCGCTGCACAAACATAGGTAAGTGTTGCAGTATACACACCGGGTGGTTGGCTAGGTGAAATATTAACAATGTAGCTGGATGTGAATTTACGGCTATCGGTCGCAAAGGAGCTCGTGGCTACTGTATCGCCGCTTACAAAAGCAAAACGGTTCGAGGTATCGTAGCGCGCAGTTGGCGTACTGATGCCGGCACCAGTGGGATTTGCACCCACCGCCGGATCAGAATTTTGTCGCAAATTAAGCCCAAACTGTGCATTGCCCGGGGCACTGACGGTCGGGTTTGCCAGAGGCGAGATAACATTATTTCCGGATGTCATGGTCGTGCCGTACATACTTATGGCCAGGCCGAATTCGGCATTTGTGGCCGCAATCATCTGCGAAGAACCGTAGGCCACTCGCGCGGTTGAGAGATCGCCCAAATCAATTACGCTATCATCGGCGGTCGAACAATCATCGGCCAGCACGAGCCCCACGCAAAACTTCAAGATTGGCGGAACTTCCGAACTCACATGAATGCTGGTAGTGGTCGAGTTTACGACCGCGCCAAAGTCAATATACGCCCCCGAGCCATCTGCGCTAGCAAAGGTGCTTATTCGCACATAAAACGTGTCAGGGGCACCCGTCGGGTTTACAACCGCGTCAAAAACATAGTGCGATGGATTTGCGACCGGGGATGTAGTCGCTGCACGCGAAAGTGTCAAACGGTTAGGTTGAGCGTCAAAGATAGAAAAACCGGTTTCGCCCGTTTGGTCGGCCAATACAGCCCCTGACACGTCTATGCCCGTTGGCGCGTTACATGGCAATTCCAAGAATGGGGTTGTGCAGTATTCGAACACGACTGAGCCTACAGCGTCCGGACTAGCATATGAAAACTGAAAAGAGTGACGAGTGATTGCACCGGGTTGGCTATCCTGAATGTGCAGTCCGCGACCCTGAAGCTGTAGCGCCGAAACCTTGAGTGGAAGCGCTGTGAAGTAAACGAAAGGCAAGAATAGGCTAAGCGCAATTAGCAAATTGTCCTTTAGGCTAGTCCGAAGCTTTTTTGCCATACACGCACCGAAGCTGGCTAAAGCCTAAGGTTAATACGTTGGAGTCGCTAGGTAAGTAATACTTGTGGTGTAGATGCCCGGAGGGGTGGTGGTCGAGATATTGCCGAGGTATCGAACCGAGCCAGTATCGCAGGTTACCGTACCGCTCGCCGATGCGATCTGGACGGGTGTCGTTACGCTACTGGGAGCAAAGGCAAAGAGAGCCGTACCACCGTTGGTGATTGTACCGTTTCCGGCAGCATATGGCGCAGAAGCGGCAAGGTTGGTGAAGCTATGCCCGTTTCCTAGCTGGGTGTCACTGCTGTCGATAGCCAAACCAAACTGGGACGTACCGACGCCGCTAGCAACCGCCGTGCTAGGCGTAGGCTGTGTGGTACCGGCAGCGGCAATAGAATTGCTCCCGCTCTTGAGCGTATCTCCGGAGTAATAAATAATCGTTCCGCCGTTGGCGTTCGTACTTAACCGGAAGTAAGAATGGGCGTCATATGCCTGCTGAAAACTCAACGTCCCCTCGGTTACATCACCCAAAACTAGCGCACCGTTATCGCTAAACGCCGTACAAGAAGTGGTGGGGGGCGTGACTGTGCTGCCTACCGAAAAGTTAAGCGTTTCCTGAACCTTAGCCGTAATGTCGATCTGCTGTGCCGTTGAGTTGGCGACAGAACCTTGGTCGACCGGTGTCGCAAAGGCGTTGTCAGAATACGTAGTCATGCGCACAAAGAATGCCTGGTTATCTGTTGTTGGATTCGTCACGTAGTTTGATCCGCTGGCACCAAATTCTGCGGTAACGGTCGCGCCGCTCGTAACAGAGGCTGCTGTGCGGGAAATGGCAATACAATTGGTGCGGCCCGGGCTTGCGCCAGTACAGTTATAAGGCGCGCCGGTAAGAACGGCTGATGCATTGACCGTAAAACCACTGCTAAATCCTGTACCGGTAGTTGTTACTGCGGTAACGTTAGCGGCCGTAAAACCCGTAGGTGAGGTACATGTTGTGCCAGGCAATGGCGTTGTACAAATCTGAAACAATACTGAACCGATGTTTCCCGTAGTTGGAATGGTAAAGCCAAAAGTGTACTTTGCACGTGCGCCGTTGCCACCTTCGCCGGGGTTACCGACGTTGATGCTTCCATTGGCGGAGCTGCTAATCGTTAATTTGCGCGCAGTGATCTGTGCAGCCTTGGCGTTCCCGGTAAATATGATCATATCGCCCACAACCCAAGCACCGAAAAGGGCGATAGCTAACGTCAACAGGCTCGTGCGACGTAGAAATGATCTGATTTTGGTCATGTAATTATCCTGTTTATTTGCAGTGTTCATATGAAAGTATTTTTCGTTTTAAGATTATCATAAAACATAAGCATTTCGCAACCTTTTTGCATGCAATTTAAAACGTGGGGACCACTTGTATATTAAGCCGCCCGCCATACTGCCCGGCCGGAGTAGAACGGTCCACATTGGCAATAATTGAAAGCGAGTAATTGGTTTGCCCACTGCTTTTATTACTAAAAGCGATGGTGTCGCCATTAACAAACTTAAAAAGGTTGGCAGTATCGTAACCAGACGCCGCTGACCCAAATCCAAAGGTCACATCTGGTATTTGCGACGGATCGGCACCAATATCGGGTACTGAATTATTAACTAAATTAAGTCCGAACTGCTCAACACCTGCCTGCGACGACGTCGGCGATCCAAGCGAAGAAAGTGCGTGCGAACTACCGTTAGCTGTAGTAGGCGATGCACCATGCACCAGCACC
This sequence comes from uncultured Candidatus Saccharibacteria bacterium, assembly GCA_964610985.1. Taxonomy (GTDB): domain Bacteria; phylum Patescibacteriota; class Saccharimonadia; order Saccharimonadales; family UBA4665; genus JARIHD01. The sequence goes on from CAZSZJ010000003.1 coordinate 21,700, forward strand.
ACATAGCCGCTGCTCAGATAATTGCGCACCGTAAAAGTTGCGACCGCCGACCCGGTGATGCTGGCATCGATAATGCCCAGATCGTATACGCCGCCGTTTACCGCAAACTCCAAAAGCGGTACATTGGATGTGTTAAATCCGCCCTGAAATTGGTAGTTGGTGCTAGCCGAATTGCCAACGGTCAACTCCCCGGCCGATTGTTTGGCCTTATAATTCGTCGAAGATGGGTCCAGCTCGCCGCCCGATCCAAAAAACGATTCCTCAACTTTGTAGTTGGTCGAAGTTGATTGCGCATACGCCGGCATAGAGCTCACCGCTATCAACACAAGCACGGCCATGCCCATAGCAATAACCCCAACCAACTCATGCAGTTTCATGACTGCTATTGTGCGCCAAGCTGCATCAAAAGACAATCCGTTTACGCTTTAGAAAGACTCTAGTATTATGTACAGGAAGCTTATGGATCCATCGCAAGTTCAGTCTGACAAAGAAAACGATACCAATTCGCTGGAAAGTAGCGGAACGACTGTTGATAATGAAAAACCCGCGGACAGTTCTGTGCCCTCCAATGAACTAGAAAACTCGTCTGAAGCCTCTGGCTCCTCTAGTTCATCGATTGACGCCAGAGGTTCCGAGGGCACTGGTAGCACACAAACTAATACTTCTGCTCGACCACCTTTTTTCAAGCGCCTGTGGCAAAAATTTAATATCTACCTGCTCTTGTTTGCACTTGTTATTTTGCTCGCCATCGGTATAACTTTGGGACTGTTTCTTAAAAACCGCAGTGACACCAAAAAAACTGAAAGCATCATTAACTCGCAAAACTTGTCCGAAAGCGCGCTCAAGCAACTAGCTAATAGTGACGTCACCGTTGGCAACTCCAAGCAAGTGTTAAAAGTTGTATCAAACGCCCTATTTTCCGGCTCGGTACTGGTGCGCGGTGACCTGGAAGTCGCAGGTAGCGTAAAAGTGGGGAACGAGCTACAGCTGCCTGGCATTACCGTATCCGGTTCGAGCCGATTTAACCAGTTGCAGGCCGACAACCTGACAATTGGCAGTAATGCTACCGTACAGGGCACATTTAACGCCAAAAAAGGCATAAATGTTTCAGGGAACAGCACGTTTGACGGCCTCTTATCGGCCGCGCAAATCTCCACCAACGTATTTATTTTGAACGGCGACCTTAAACTTACACATCACATTACGGCCGGTGGTTCCACGCCATCGGTCGAAAGGGGCGGCGCGCTCGGTTCGGGCGGCACCAGCTCGGTCAGCGGCTCGGACACCACCGGATCAATAGTCGTAAACACTGGTGGCAACCCCGGCGCAGGCTGCTTTGCCACCATCAAATTTGCTACACGCTTTGACGGCACGCCGCACGTCACTATTACACCAATCGGCAGCGCCTCGGCCGACATCAATTATTATGTCAATCGCAGCAGCACCGAGTTTAGCGTCTGCACCACCAATCCAGCTCCAAGCGGCCAAACCTTCGGCTTCGATTACGTTATCCTAAACTAACTTTGCACTAGACTATGCGTTATACTCATACAAATGAGAGCATCCCCGGATATTGAGCCCGAGCAGTGGCCTTCGGTTATATTCGATACTGCGTTGCACGCCCGTAATTTACTCGAAAAAACGTGGTCTCCCGAGACCGCTTTTCAGGGCATAGAATTGCAACCTGACGATGTGGTGTCCCGCGGTCAGTGCGGCGTAAGCGCCCTCTGGCTCGCCCGACATCTGTACCAACAAGGTATCGACGCTCATTTTACAGAAGGGATAATCAAACTGGATAATCTAAAAGATGAGCAGGTATGGGTGGAGGTCAGGCGACCAGACATGCAGCCATTAATCGTTGATATTACGTCCGACCAATACCAGACGCCGAACAGGACAGCCGTACATGTCGGCAATTATGCCAGCGGCCCCGGCACAATAGGACACTATGAACCTTTGCAGTATTTTTCACCATTTGAAGTACCCCGCCGGAAACTACTTGCCCGCTTCGCAATTTTAGAACAAAATATTGCCCGTCGATAAAGCCTAAATATCAAGAAAGACGGTGACGCGGTCGGCTTTGACGTGCATGAGTCCGCCGGAAATACGAATTGTTTCGTCACGCCTGGGTGAGCGGATGATGAGTTCGCATGGCGACAAAAGCGTCATAAAGTTGTGATGGCGAGGCAAAATATCAAATGGGCCCGTCGCATTAACGGCAGAGATACTTTCTCCGACTTCGTCAAAATAGACCTTGAACGGCGAATAGACCTTGATGTGCATGATCGGTGTCGTGCTGGCCGCCTGCGCCTGTTTCTGTTTGGCATCTTCGAGTATCTTGGCTGATTCAGTCTTTTCTTCGATCATACAATGATTTCTTCGACACCCTTCAGCATATCGTCGCGCTTCACAAATTCACCCTTTCGGCCATTTAACTCTTCCATGACAAACATGTCCTGCGAGAAGTAGTTGATAAGTTTCTTGGCTTTGGCGTAGTCGGCGCGGTCGGTTGGCGAAAGTTCATTTTCACCGATGATGGCGATGATCGGTTTGAGTTGTTCGTATTTTTGCAACAGCGCCTGCACCTGTACGCTCAGCAAATAGTGCCGTTCGCCTACAATCTCTGGGGTGAGCAACGAAGATGTGGTATGCAGCAGGTCAACAGCCGGACGAATGCCCTGCTCTGCTACCGCACGGCTAAGGATAATCACCGAGTCCAATTCGTGCTGGATGGTTTGCACGGCCGGATCGCTTACGTCATCAGCTGGCACATAAATCGTCTGCACTGCCGTAATCGAACCTTTGTCATTGGACGTCAATCGGTCCTGCAATGTCTTAACATCCGAGAAAATCGTCGGTTCATAGCCACCTTCGGAGGGCACTTGTCCGAGCATGGTCGCCACCTCGTTTTTGGCCTGGATGTAGCGGTACATGTTGTCGGCAAAAAACAGAATGTCTTTGTGTTGTTCGTCACGGAAATATTCAGCCAGAGTAACGGACGAGAAACCAATCAGCGAACGCCGTACCGGATTTTCGTTCATCTGGGCAAAGAACATGCAAGTGTTTTTGAGCAGGTCGCGCTCTTGCAGCGTTTCATACAGCTCGTGACCTTCGCGGATGCGTTCACCGATTCCAGTAAAGAAGCTGAGTCCAGTGCCGCTCATGGCGATGTTGTGGATCATCTCCATGGTGAGCACGGTCTTGCCCACACCGGCTCCGCCGACGATACCGATCTTGCGCCCCTTCACAAACGGCGCGAAGAAGTCCATAACTTTAATGCCTGTTTCGAGGATCTCTGGCGCGACCGCACCAAACCCTTCAGTTGCGGGGGGCGGTTGGAAAATATTACGTTTACCGCCGCCAGCATCTACCACGGGTTCTTTACCGTCGAGCGGCATGCCGGTCGCGTCGATCACGCGGCCTATCAGTTCATCGCCAACCGGAATCTCAATAGAGTGGCCGGTGCGCTTAACACGCATACCTTTTTGTAGGCGACGATCAGAATTAATATTCAAGCAGACTGCTTGGTTACCAGGTTGCAAGCTATCAACGAGTAATGGCGTGTCGAGTTCTTCGACCATCACCACTTCATGAATGTCGGGAAAATCTTCGTCAAAAACAACGATAATTACCAAATCTCTAACCGATCGAATTACACCGTGGTTCATGCCACCCTCGTTTTACGTAAACCATTAATCATTTCTTTGAGCCGTTCGTCCTGCGTGCGCCGCTTGGTACGGTTATACAGCATAGACAGGCTATCATGCAGCTGGTTAGCACGGTCTTTTGCCATGCTCATAGCACGGAAACGACTGGCGTATTGGGCTAACTTGGATTCCAAAATGACCTGACTGAGCGCAATCTGCATCATTGAACGCTCCAAATGCGCTACCACTTCAAATGTTGATGGCTCAAAGATGTAGTTGCGTTCGCTAATAATCTCTTCTTCTTTACCGGTTACGCCCTTAGCCTCTTCTTGGACAGCATTAAACAGGTCAATCTTCTTAACGTCCTGCACCATCAACGACACATATGTCTGGTAGTACACCACCGTGTCTTTGTAACCCCGCGCCTCTTTGATGAGCGGCAGCACGTTGATGTTGCGGTCTTTGCTGGGGAGCGTAAAGTACTTTTTGAACGACACACCCGCCTGAATCAGCTGAATCGCACCGTGGTGACCGATCACGATAATATCCTGTTTTTCGGGATTAAAATCGACGAGCATGGTTTTGATGAGCTTTTGGTCGATGTCGCCGCTAAACCCACCTTCGGAAGTAATGACGATGAATAGTTGCTTGTCGATAATCTTTTCGGACTCGGTACGACCATAGTGGAATAATTTGTCTACCCGTAGCTGACTGTAAATATTCCACAGTTCGCTAAAGAACTGCTGCGATTGCTGCACCTGGCTTTTGGTCTGCGAAATGCGCATGCTGGCAATACCCTCGAACACACTCGTCAGGTTGACGATGGTATCCATAGCGACGCGTTGCGCGGCAACTTCTTGGAGACGGCTCATGCCTTACCCTCCAAAAGCGTTTGTTTTTTGAGGGTATCGCGGATGGCTTCGAAATTTTTGTCGTCTTTGATCTGACCGGCGTATTCGTTGGCGGCCTTTTTGATAGCCTCCAAGTTGATTGTCTGGTTTTCTTCGAGACCAAGAATAATATCGAGCATCAGAGTTTGCGCGACCAAGCCGTAGCGTTCGCCCGGAATCTGGTTAAGCATCTTGTACAGCAGGTTACCTTTGCTCAGCGCTTGCTGCGCCGAAACGGCAAGCTCCGAACCAAAACGCGCAAATTCCTGAGCCTCGGCATGTGCCGTGAGCGTCTTGAAGGTCTGACCACCCAGTTTTTTGTGGCGATCACTTTGGCCGCGGCCACCCACGCGACTTACACTCAAACCGACGTTGACCGCCGGCCGCATGGTATCCCGAAAGATCTTCATATCCAAAATCCACTGACCGTCGGTGATCGACATAACATTGGTTGGCAGGTACGACGTAATGTCACCGCCAGCCGCAAAGACCATTGGTACCGTGGTAAGTGTCTTGTGGTTACTGGCCAATTTGCCTGCACGTTCGAGAAGCGACGAATGCACATAAAACATGTCGCCCGGAAACGAGTCGCGTCCCGGACTCATTCCCGAAAGCAGGGCAATTTCGCGGTAGGCGTGAGCATGTGCGGTCAGGTCGTCATATATAAGTAATGTGTCCTGACCGACTTCCTGCCAAAAATATTCAGCCATACTGCAGGCCACGTACGGCGCAAGGTAGCTCATAATGAGCGAATCGGCAAGCGTCGAGACGATCACGATCGACTGGCCCATGGCGTTATTAGCATTCAGGCGCGACAGGAGCGTGTCGACATCGCTGCGCCGTTTTGCAATCAGCACATACACCGTAATAATGTCGCCGCCCACTTGGTTGAGCGCGATCTGGGTGGCCAGCGTGCTTTTACCGGATTTGCCGTCGCCCAGCATGGCCATGCGCTGCCCACGCATCAGCGGAAACATCGTGTCGATAACGGTAATCCCGGTTTCAAGCTGTTTGTCGAGTGCTTCACGTTCATGAAATGGCGGCGCAGGCGAAAACACGGGACGTACGCCATCGGCAGCTATCGGCCCTTTACCGTCGAGCGGCTCACCTGTAACCGAAATAACGCGCCCGACATAATCTTTACCCACCTTTGTTACTAACTGATCGTGCTGTACAACCGCAGTCATACCCACAGACATGGACTTGCGGCCAAGGTGCAGCACAGTGAGGTGATCTTCGTAGATGTGATGGACGTAGCCTTTGCTGCCGTCTTCAAACAGCACCAGCGCGTGCATATTGACTGGCTGCATACCCTTGATTTTGACCAAAAAACGGTCGACGGCAATGACTTCGCCTACTGGCTGACCGCTGGCAACGAGCTGATTAAAATGGCGATTATCGCTCATGCTTTGACCTCATTTGAAGCTTCCGGAGCGGGTACTGTCGTCACACCCGATGATGCACTGGCTACAAGGGAATCGATCAACATGTTACGCTTGGCATCAAAACGGCCTCGCAAGCTGAAATCAAATGTTTTATTAGCCGTTCGTACAATGCAGCCGGCGGCAATAGTGGGCTGCAAACCCAATTGCAACAACGCATAAGGATGAATGTTGGCTCGCAGCCAAGACACGATCTTGACTGTAAGTGCGGCCGACGGATCGGCCGCAAAACTAATGTGAATGATGGGCGCTTTTTCTTCGACTTTTTGCAAAAATGTGATGAGCTTTTTTTGGTCAGTTGCGAGCAGTAAGTTGAGCTTGTTATCGGCAGCCATCGCTTCAAGCATACGCGACGTGCGCGGCAACGGAGCCTGTTTGCCAGGCTCACGGATAGCGGCGGCCTGTAAAAACTCCTGCAAGGCCTCGACTTCGCGCTGCAAACGGTGTACTTCGACCGGCCCAAAAATAACGGTCGGCAGTTCCAGGCGACGAATGGTGTGGGCGGCTTTTTCAAGCGCCATTAACGATATCCTCCAGGATAGCCTTTTTGTTGGCCTCCAGCTCGCCCAAAATGTATTCCAGTTGGTCATTGAGGTCGATCTGGTTGCCGATAGCCGCAAGCACATAGTGGTTGACAACGTCGGCCATATTTTGGTCAAAACGCTGGACGCGGCGCGCTTTTTCGTCGCTCACTTCTTTTTCGAGCTGAGCGGTCAGGGTGTGACGCTGCTCATCGATGGTTGCTTTGGTTTTTTCGATGGATTCGACGGCCAGCTGTTTGGCATCGGTAATAGCACTTTCGTAGTTCGAAAAGGCTTCTTTCAGATCCTTGCTGATCTGATCTTTCATGTATTCGTTAAGCTCTGAGGTCGTCAGGCGCAAATCTTGCTGCAAAAACATGGCGTTTTCGCCCAAGATCTTTTCGAAATGCAGGCGGCCACGGTTACGCAGTTCTTCACGGAATTCTTCATTAAAGATATGCTCGACGTCTTTTTCGGCTTCGGCCTGAAAATCTTCGATCGATTTTGTGGACACACCGACACGGCTCAGACGAACCGCAACATATATAAACGCCAGCCCGCCGGCCCATATCACACTCAGGATGAGTATTAACCACCAAATTGTCATCCCACGCTCCACCTTTTTATCACAAGCATTATATCCTTAGTAATAAATATACCCCAATCCCGCCAATAACAAAAACGATTAATGCCATTAATGTAACTTGGAGGAGATTGCGAAAGATCGTCTTTTTGGCCAAGGGGTTACGGCCGACTGCGGTCATGCCAGTACGCACGCCTGCGAACAAGATAACACCCGCTACAATCACACTCAGCAGCGCCACCGCCGTCCCGGCATAAATGCGAAAGGCGCTCACTGGCTGGTCGGTTACCACCTCAGCCAGTTTTGCCAACACTTCAGGCACGCCCGCTGGCGCGTCTTTTTGGTATTTGGGATTATGTGCCACCGAAATCTCGATGCCGATCCGTCCTAAGTTCACCTGCTGGTTACCAGTACTGGTTTTGAGTACGGTTGTGCCCTCGGTCATGGACTTGCCATCAAAGGCGTCGAGCGCTTTGCCAAGCACAAACTCTTGGTCGCCGTCAGCCTTCATACCTACACCAGCCACAGACGAAACAGAAATATAGTCACCAATGTTAACCGCTCCGTTTTGCGTGCTGACGAGCACATCAAACTTCCCCGAATTGGCTACAAAAACCTCCTCGGCAGCTTCGGTATTGGAAAGTGACACGCCGGATTCGGCCGAAGAAACGACTACGCCCAAAACATCGCCGTCGTCGGCTTGCTGTGCGGCCCGTACTTTGCTGCCATCGCCCGGCTTGAGCCGCACGATCATGCCTTTTTGCAGGGCGTCGTCGGATTGGTAGCCTTGTGTTATCTTTTGGGCCAACACTTGTCCAGAGCAGAACATAGTAAAGGCGGCCAAGCTCAGAATCAGCAAAAACCGCTTTATAACACGCTTATACTTAACCATTACGTTTAAGTATACAAAAGAGATGCCAACGTGGCCACTGTTCTTCGCACATCATCTTCGGTCGTTTGGCGCCCCATACTAAAACGGAGCGAGCTTTGGGCGTCTGTCTGGGAGATACCCATAGTCCTGAGCACATGTGACGGCTCTTCGTTGCTGGCGCTACAAGCCGAGCCAGCAGCACACAAAATGCCGGCTTCGTCGAGCTGGATCAAGATGCGTTCGTTGTCGGTGCCGGGCAGCGTAATGTGCACGTTATTCGGCAGCCGGTGCTTGAGCGAACCATTTACAATGACGCCAGGAACCGCTTCTTCGAGTAAATCTATAAAGAGTTTTTGGAGTCCTTGCAGGCGCACTCCTTCCGCGCGGCGGCGTTTTTGCACCAGCTCTAAGGCTTTGGCAAAACCGATTGCTCCAGCCACATTTTCCGTGCCGCTACGCAGACCGCGTTCTTGGCCGCCGCCTAGGATCTGCGGGCTAAATCGTACTCCCGCTTTGGCAAACAGGACGCCAAATTGCTTAGGGCCATAGATTTTGCCGCCGTTGAGCGTAATAAAATCCGCGCCCAGGCGTGCCGCGTGAATGTCCAAATACGTTGCCGCCTGCGCTGCGTCGGTGTGCAGATAAAGTGGCAGTTCGTTTCCGGCGCGCATGCGTTCGCGGCGGATTACTTCGATAGCTTGACCCAGTTCATGTATGGGCTGAATGCTGCCGACCTCATTGTTAGCATACATCACGCTCACGAGCACGGTTTGGTCGTCGATGAGTTTTAGGAGTTCCGGCAATGAGATGATTCCTTTTGCGTCGACGGGCGCTTCTTTGCATCCATAGTGGTGCGCTGTTTTGAGTACCGATTCGTGCTCGATAGCGCTCGCTATCATACGGCACCCGGGAAATTGTTCTAGAACACCGCGAATTACCAGGTTGTTAGCTTCGGTTCCGCCAGCAGTAAAGATAATCTCGCTGGGGCGTGCACCCAATATGCCGGCTACACTTGCCCGGGCAGCTTCGAGGTCGCGGCGCACTTCGATCGCCGCCATATAGGTTGCGGACGGATTGTAAAACTTTTCCGTAAAATAGGGCTGCATTGCATCATAGACCATGGGATCCATGGGGGTAGCGGCGGCGTAATCGAGGTAAATCATAGTCTTAGTATAAAATAAGCGGCCGGAGCCGCCTCATATTTTAGAGTTCGGTGTGCATTAATTTGCCGTACATCTTCATTGCTTTGTACAGGCGTTTGCCTTCTTCAAGCTCGACGTAGCGGTAAGGCTGACCGTCTTGGGCCTTTAGAATGCCATTAGGGCGAACATCATATCGGGTAGTTACGATGCGTTGTTGGCCGTTTTCGTCGGTCCATTCTTCGTGCCAGATCCAAGTGCTTGCATCCAGGCAAAAGAATTCGCGGCGTACGCCATGCGGAATCGGCCCAAAGATATCGCCACCGATTCGCGCGGCGCGGCGCAACAATTCACGGTATTGGCGTGCGCGTTTTTCTTCGTCGTGCTGGCCTTTGAGCGAACCGAACAGGTTAAGGCTAAACATTATTTAGCCCCTAAAAATTCAGCGTAATCATGCTGTGATTTATCGGTAAGGTCGAAATCGGTATTAATTTCGGTAGGAGCCGGATCTTCGATAGTAGCAAAGGTAGGTACAGTGGGATAAGAAACGTCAGGGGTGGTTTGGCTATAGTTTGCGGCAATTTCATTGAATGCGGCCTGTTCGAGATCATTTAGCGGTGCAGCTTCAGGACCATCATTGATTGAGGGGCGTTCGGTAGGTGGAATAACCTCAGAACCATTGTGCGTTATAAGGGCGGCGCAACTTCGAAAAATGGTAGCATCAACCATCTCCCTATAGGCGTCCTCGGGGGTCCGGGACAACTCAAAACCTTCTCTTCGTGGTTTGGATTGCATCATCTTCTTTCTACCTCATGCCGAGAACATACTTGGCGTTCTCTGTTGTTTGGGCAACCAATATTTCGAGGTCTTCTCCTCGCAAATGGGCTAGAAACTCCGCAGTAACACGCACATGTTTAGGCTCGCACATATTACCACGAAATGGTTCAGGAGTCAAGAAAGGGGCATCTGTTTCTAGCACCAGTTTGTCGAGTGGAACCGCCTTTGCGGCCTCCAATTGGTGCACATCTTTGGTAAATGTCATTATACCATTTAGGCCGACGTAAAGTCCACGATTTAATATATTTTTTAGATCTTTATGATGCGAACTAAAACTGTGGATGATACCGCGGATCGGTTTTTTGGCATGATATTCGTCAAAAATCGGCCAAAAATCGTCGAATGCGTCGCGTACATGAAACACCATCGCCAGATCGTGCTTCCCTGCCATCTCTATCTGATGGCGCAGCATAGCAATTTGGTCTTCTTTTGGCGAGTGACCGTAGTAATAGTCCAGACCGCATTCGCCGACCGCCAGCACCTTTGGATTTACGGCAAGCAACTCGAACCGCGCCAGCATCTTGGGATTATCCTTGTACACTTTGGCCTCGTGCGGATGAATGCCGATACTAGCCCAAACGCCGTCATGCTCGCCAGCAAATGCGACCGCTATTTCGCTGTCTTCGACGGTCGTGCCCACGCATAACAGGCGCGTAACACCTTCCTTTTGGGCATTTTTAAGCAAGTCCTCGGGTTTTGGCGAACCAGCCTTGATGTATCTTTTCTTGGTTTCAGTATTCAGCTCCAGGAGTTCGGATGCTTCGTGGATATGGCAGTGCGTATCGGTCAGTTGGATCATTTTGCTTCTGCGGGCTTGACCGGTTCGGCTCCTGTGTCGGTCTTGGGAAACAGCGTGCCGGTAATCGGCCGAATGATGCCTTCGTTAAATACGGCTTTTATCTTGGCTGACGTTTCGGGCAAAAACGGCTCCAGGAGTTCAGCAATTTCGATCAGACAGCCGGCTTGGTAAGCGAGCACTTCACGCAGATGGCCGTCGTCTTTTTCTTTGGCGATCTGCCAAGGTTTTTCTTCGTCGATGTATTGGTTGAGGCCGCGAACTTGGTCCCAGATGTGGTCGAGAGCGCGGTCAAACCGGCAGACAGCAATCGCTTCTTCGACCGGACGGTTATCGTGCTGAGCGGCGGGAATGTCGCCAATCAGACCGTTTTGATATTTCATGATCATGGCTGCGGTGCGCTGGACGGCATTGCCGAGCTCGTTGGCCAGTTCGTTATTATAGGCAGCTTCAAAACCTTCCCACGTAAAGTCGCCGTCGTTGTAGCTCGGAATATGGCGCAGAAAGTAATAGCGAAAAGCGTCGACGCCATATTTTTCGACGATTTCTTTGGGGGAGACTACATTGCCCTCGGATTTACTCATTTTACGGCCATTCAGATTAATAAAGCCGTGCACGTAGAGTTGCCGCGGCAGCGGGATATTGAGGCCCAGAAGCATAGCTGGCCAGATGGCGGCATGGAACCGAATAATGTCTTTGCCAATCACCTGCACGCTCGCGGGCCAAAAAGTCTTAAAGTCGTCGTGCTCCGGGTAACCTAGTACGGTGATGTAGTTCATGAGCGCTTCGAACCAGACGTACATTACCTGCGAGTTGTCGCCAGGGACTGGAATGCCCCAGTCTACGTTTTCTTTGGGACGGGAAATACTGATATCTTCTAGGCCCTCTTTTAGCACGGCTAAAATTTCGTTGCGGCGCGTTTCGGGTACGATTTTAAATGCCTTTGTTTCGATGGCTTCTTTGATCTGGTCGTTGTATTTGCTGAGCTTAAAGAAGTAATTTTCTTCTTCAACACGCTGGTAGGCCTGCGGGTGCGTGGGCTCCATGCGAGCTGGATCGGCTTGAGCCTCGGGAACGAATGTTTCTTCTTTTACGTCGTACCAACCAATGTAGGTACTTTTGTAAATATCGTCTTTGAGTGCCTTCCAAATAAGCTGAGCGCGCTGTTCGTGACCTTTGTCGGTCGTGCGGATAAAACGGTCATTGCTGATGTTGAGCATGTGCGCAAGGTCGCGGAACGCTTGACTCATTTCGTCGCAGAGCTCTTTGGGTTTTTTACCGAGGGATTCGGCTTTTTGGGCAATCTTAGCTCCATGCTCATCGGTACCGGTACCAAAAATAACGGTCTTGCCGTCTTGCCGTGCAGCGCGGGCCAGGACATCGGTCATAACAAATTCAAGCGCGTGACCGACATGCGGCTCGCCGTTTACATAGGGAATAGAAGTCGTAACGTAATAATTCATATAGTTTTAGTGTACCTGTTTATGAGTGAATGAAAAAAGAGTAAAAAGAAAATAGCCCTAGTGGGGCATGCCGTGCATTACCGTAGTCATAAACAACTTGGTCATATGCGCGTATTATAACATAGAAAAACGGCCGCTCTTTTTGGCGGCCGTTTTTAAGATTTTAATGCGTAGCTACTGTACGGCCGTCAATTTAGGAACAAGGTCGGTTACCGCCTTGATGGCCGCTTCTTGCAAAGCTTCTGGCGCGTTAGGGTTACCACATACGCCATGGGGATGCGCGTAATGGTAGTAGTAGTCGCCTACCTTGACAAAGGCGGAGTTCGTCTTAGCAGCTTCCTGCGCTGTAGTGCCGTCAGAGTCCCCAATACTCTCGGTTGGCTTCAGACGCTCGATAATACCGACAGGGCTATCATCAGCCATACAGCCAGAACCGTATTTTTCGAGTTGGTCGGATGAAAAGCGAGCGTCTTTGCCATCATAAATCATGTAAACAAGCTTCTGTTCGCCACTGTATTCAGCGCGGACATTCCATTCTTTGATGGTGACGTAGGTTTTAGTGTCGGTCTTGGTCTCTTCGGTTGGTTTGGTTTCGGTCTTGGTTTCTTCTTTTTTGTCGGAGCTAGCGTTTTGGCTTGTAGTGGTAGTCTTTTTATCGTCTTTGTTGTTCATGCGATACACATACCAACCCACTGCGGCTAGAAGCGCGACCACAACCACAATAATCACGGCTTCGACTGCCGTGAATCCCTTTTCGTTTTTTGTCATTTTAAAACCTTTGCCTTTCTTTTATTTTGTTGTAGGTTTGAGGTAAACTATACAACTTTATAACTTCGATGACAAGGGGATTCTAGAACAAACTGACTTGGTTTTCAGTAGGTGGTTTTTTGCTATCTTTTACAGGTGCAGTTAGGGGCACCCTTAGGTGTTCGGCCAACCGCTCAACAAACATATCCTGCCCTTTATGCATCTTTGGCCCAGCCTGATGTATAGGAAACCACGCCGCTTTATCGAACTCGGGAAAATGCTGCAACTGGCCTGATTTTGGCGGCCACTCCATTTCGAATGTATTGCTCACCATAACGGCCGGGTCCAGGTCACCCTCGACAGCCCAGGCATAGATGACCTTGCCGTCCTTCCGCTTAAAAAACCCGAGGTCGATCAGTTCACCCTCCGGTACCGGCACGCCCGTTTCTTCGGTAAATTCGCGGCGGGCGGCCGTTTCCAGATCTTCGCCTGGTTCACATTCGCCCTTAGGAATCGACCATGCACCTTTATCTTTTTTGCTCCAAAATGGGCCGCCCGCGTGGCCGAGCAGCACATCCACTTGCCCGTTTTTGTTTCGGTATACTAATATCCCTGCGCTTTGCTTCTTCATATGCTCCATCGTAGCATCAGATCCGGTGATCCAAAAGAACCGGTTAAAAACCGGTTCTTTTGGATGGTGGGCGAGGAGGGACTCGAACCCTCAAGGCTTATTCAGCCAGCGGATTTTAAGTCCGCCGCGTATACCGATTCCGCCACTCGCCCGCGAACAGTAGCCCTAAAAATAGGGAAGCTTATCGGAAAAGCTTCCCTATTATATGTCTAACTACTCTAGAATCTCAAGGGGCGTGGTGAGTTCGATGGTAGGCGCACTTGGATATTCGTAGGATTGCTTGTTAAAACCGAGGTTAGCTTTGCGTACTGGTTGCTCCGGATCTTTCTGCTTGTCTTCGCCAACACCGGTCAGCTCGCTATACAATGGCAGGCCGAGCTGCTCGTCTACTAAGTAATAACCTTTTACGCCGCCATTCTTTACGGCATTAATAGATATGAATTCATACTTCCATTCGGCTTTGGGATGTTCACGGGTAATCTTTTCGATTTCGGCGGTTTCAAAAAAGATGTTGGAAAGTTGTTCGTTTATTGTTGATGCGTCGCCGCGGGGTTTAAAGCCGTATTTGCGGAGTTGTTTGCCGTCACGGACTACAATACCTTCGTCAGTAATAGTGAACAGGTTAGCGGCCTGAAGCTTGTTTTTCCAGTTGGCGGCTTGGCTGTTGGCGAGAGTAACGGGCATGAGTCCGTCGGACATACGTGCCGGTGCAAGGTCTACAATGCCCCCAGGTCTAACGCCCAGATATGGACAAACCGAAAACGAATTGGCTTCCGTAAGTATATACATCTGTTTGAGGTACTCGTTGGCCTCCGTCAGGTTCTTGGGTGCAGGCCGTCCCGACCCACCTGCCGACACCAACCCATCCCAATATGCCGTACCATCTATGCAGCGCTCCATGTCGAAGTCGGTTTTGTCGTATGACCGCTGGGCGTACACGCCGCGGTATTTATTATTGACGAGTTCGCCAATACTGGACTGGATAAAACCAGGATCATTTTTGGCCTCGAGATCCGCCTTGGTGGCGTAAGTAGTGCGGTATTGGGCGACACGGATATTCTGCTGGGCAGCGCCTTTGGCGAGCGCGTCATAAAAACCGGCGACAACTTTGGGGTCGCTTGCCTGGACGTTTTTACTATTATCGCTTTTGTTGCCGCGCAGTGCAAAGAATAAAAGCGCTATCGTCAATACAACGACAATAATAACGGCCGGAATCAGCCATTTACCCAATTTCTTGCCATTTGAGGGCGCGTACCCCGGGTTAATCGGTGAGAAATCACCGCCACCTTGGCTACTATTGCTATCCATAATATCCCCCTTAGTATCTCTTGGTTTTGAAAAGTCTAAATGGAGGCACCGACCGGACTTGAACCGGTGTACAAGGTTTTGCAGACCTCTGCGTAACCACTCCGCCACGGCGCCAAAAAGTGATCTTCATTATCTTACTACATCTGTTTGTGCCGAACAACCACCTCGAGACATCTGTGCGATATTCAACATCAAAAATGATCCCACTTGTGGTAATCTAGATGCATGAATCCACAAGAACCCTCCAATTTTAATGCACTGAACCAACAGCCAGTCCAGTCTGGCGCAGAGCCATCATTTGGCCAGCCTCAGCCGCCCAAAAAACGCATGTCCAAGGGTCTTAAAATAACCCTGATTGTCGTGGGTGTGTTGGTCTTGTTGCTGACAATTCTGCGCATCCGCGCGGTCATCGTTCAAAATAATAAAAACGACACAAAGGGAAGCAAGAGCAGCCAAACCAAACAGCCCAACGGCCAAATCGCCAGTACCGGACCCAAGGTTTTTACCGTTAGTTACGCCAAAGAAGCGCCTTCTTATGCCGGCAATAAGATGCACGACGCCTGTTCGCTTCTTAGTTTTGAGGGGGCCATGAGCAAAGTTAAGGGTATACCGGAGTTAAATGACGTTAAAACGCTTCAAAAACCACTGAGCATTGAACACAACTACACCGACCACAACATTCCCGGAATCTTAGGGACAGATGGCCAGCCACGCAAAATAACGCAGACTATCAGCAGCGAGGGCTCAAAGCCAACCAGCATGGACAATTTTGCTTCTATCGCCAACAGCTACTGTGTGTACGGCCAGAACTTGCCTAGCAGCGTAACTTTTGCCCGCGTATATGTAACTCAGCCGCCCACACCGCTGACTCCGGAATTCCTGCCTTTCCTAGCCAATCTGCCAAAAAAACAAGTTAACGGCGTAGACGTATACACCGTTGACACCCCGAACGAGAATGGCTTTATGTATGCCGCCATGATCCGCGCCGACAAAAAAGTAGCTGTTATTTTAAAAACCGGCAACACTGACATCATGGACTCCGGCGTCAATGAAATAACCAAAAAAATGACCGCCACACCAATTGGCTATGCCAAGTATGAGTATCCCGGCATGTACGGCAAGCTCGTCGACTCTTGTTCGCTGTTTAGCGCAGCCGATTTTGAGCGATTTATGGGCAAAAAAGCTGCTTCCACCGTTACCGAAAGCCTTATCGTAACTAAAGGCTACGACCTTGGCGTCGACCGAAACTGCCGTCGTTCACAGGTAGACAGCCAGCTCGAGCCAGTATATGAGTCCGATACCGCAGATATTACTATTCGCCAAGGCAAGAGTGAGCTAGCAGCCAAATCGTGGCTTGAATCTAAAAAAGGCAGCATTTACATCTTTACACCGTCCCAAACCAAGCTCGGCGATGAGTCGCTCATAAGAGTAAATGAGGGCAATGATGATAACTCCCGCCGTTCATACAAGCTCTTTGTCCGCATCGAAGCCGCGGTTATCGAGATTGACCTCGACCAAAGTGCCGCCGGTGACGCATCGGCAGCCGCCTTTGAACAACGCATCATGCCCGCCGCCAAACAGATCATCGAAAACTACCAAAAACAGATTAAATAATCTGCGGCGGCCCCTCCCTGTTGACGATTGCGCCATATAATCGTATGGTGCAATTATGTCCAACATGAACGAACTCGGCTTCCCGATGTGGGATCACCTGCGGATGGACGGGCGCTACCTGAAGACCGTCCAATGCATAGACTTTCTTGGCAGTAGTCTAGGTGGCGAGACATCTCTTACCATGACCATCAACGACAGAGACGAGCCCCTCCTACCCGGCACGATATTTGGCAGCATCATACGCTACCGCTGGCGCCAGCGCGAATGGGAGACCTGTAACGGCAACCGCCGCGTTTCCAACCCTTCAACCCGTTTGCACCTGCAAGGCTACTACACCGGCCAAAGCGTCGAAACCCCTATTACTGTTCCGGGGTTTAAAACCAAAGAACCGGTCATGCTGCCGGTTGTCGACCTCAAACTTTGGCGCTGGAGCCAGCCTTATAAAATAGACGTGGGTCAGATCGCCCTTGCCCGCCTTTGCGAAGGCGAGCGCGCAGTGATTCAGGAAATAAATTTTGACCACCAGGCAATTATGCGAGACCAAAAGATCGAACCCAGGACCGACAACCCTCATCCCTATTTAAGCACCGTCCAGTTCGGGGGCCTCTACGTCGTGCCACTAGCCCCGGGCTAGGTGTCTCGCATCTCGTTTCTCGCGTACGCCCTGAAAGTCATCGAGCCGCATACTGACTACACGCGATAAGACACGCAATTTCGCAGCTGTGTTTTTAGAGACCTTACCGGCTTCGGCTTTGAGGAACATATTAAGCGTGTCAATCGGACCATCGGTCGACCGGATAACCAGATCATCTTGGCCGTAAAAATAGACTACGTCCTTTTTGTACGCCTCATTATATCTTCGGTTGCCCGACTTCAGCTGCACCAGTACTTTTTTGTGTGAATCTCCCGCTGAGACGGCTATATAATCGGCCCGCATCTTTGCCGAAAAGCGGTTATGTTCTTGCCGAAAAGATGCCGGTAGTGTCAGGTACCGTTGGGGTTCGTCAAGTTGTGATACGAGCCCATAGGCCATTTCGGTCGCCAGGCCAGACCGCGATTCGCGCTCTTGCGTCGTTTTGCTAGGCAAGGCCATGACCCCTGACCCAAGCTCCAGACAGCCCGACCTAACCTTTTGAAACTTGGCCTCGGTCACTTCGTCATCTAAGGGCTCGTAGGCCAACCACGAGGCCGCCACCTCCATAAGGGGAAGATACGACAATGACTGAACGAGCCTGACCCCAGTATCACGCACATCAAGGTTTTTACGCTCCGTGGACTGAGCCCGACGCAAATCCGACATTTCTTCGCCAGCCCCGAGCCAATGCTCAGAAGCCTGGCTCAAGTAGCCGAGTCTCGTTTCGAGTTTACCAGAATTCCTTCCTTTTCTGCCCCGGAAAAGTGCCGCTTCGGCGGCCGCCCAGCCTGCGGCATAGCGTACCAAAGGATGATCATTCGTGCCCATTTGATCACTCATTTTCATGAATTGATCAGGTGACCGGCTGTGATTGGCAATGTAGTCACGAAAATGTGGATCCTCAAAATCAAAAGCTTGCTCTAATGGCGATCGAGTGTCGAGATGTTGCATGAATAATCCTTTAGGATATAGCATAATACATCGATCCGTGTGCTATATCAAGTTATCAACACTCATTAGATCGATTCCTTCAAAGCGTCCTGCGCCATAAGCCATATTTCTAGTCCGAAAAGCATCTTCACCCTTTAGTGTTCCCCGCAGGACAGCCGGGCCTTTGGTTGCACCGCACCAGTAGGTCTTCGCCCGGGCAAGCGTATCGATAATCCAAATTATTTGGCCTGGTTTTACCCGGATCACGCCTACTGGCAAGTTCGGCCGCAGCCCAACCGGCCGCACCACGAACCAGAGGATGGTCCCTTTCACTTACGCTGCACTCATCTCCTTTAGATATGTGGGGCCACGGCCTTCCCCAGATATATAGCTACGGAGTTTAAATCTTCAAAACTATGCAGATGTTCTAGTTCTGTTTGAGCTGCTGCATCATCACAACCTTCCTGCTTTAGACGGCTAAAAAACATCATAAAACGAATACACTTACCGTCAATTCTTATCGGCTCTATATTCCAGAATATCGCCAGGCTGGCAGTCAAGGGCTTTGCAGATTGCCTCTAGTGTAGACAGGCGGACGGCTTTCGCCCTGGCGTTTTTGAGAATGGACAGGTTGGCCATGGTGATGCCTACCCGTTCAGACAATTCGGTCACGCTCATTTTGCGCTTTGCTAGCATAACATCGATATTGATAATTATCGCCATAGCATGCCCTAGACCGTTAGGTCGTTCTCCGACTTCATAGCAATCGCTTCACGCAACAATCGCTGGAATATACCCGCCACAATCGCTATCGCAAACGGCACCAGCGCCAAGATCATGCAGATAATAATAAGCCCCGGAGCGTCATCGTTTTGAGCCCAGATGTAAAAGAACGGCAACACGGCTATAAATATCGCACTAATAGCCGCTCCACAGCAAGCGATGCGGCGGAGCGCCTGCACCGACAGTTCTGAAAAGGCTTTGTTTTTGTCGACATACTCAAGAAGCAAAAACCCCTGGTAAAGCGCCATAAAGAACGGAATTGCCGCAGCGTACATCGCGCTCAAAATAACATAAAACACATACGTCATGTTTGGATATTCATCTGGAACATGGATCCAGGTTGCCGGCAGCGCAAAGGCGCAAATGGCAAGCACGACAAGACCGATAGCTATGATAGCCGTTTTTAAGAAAAAGGTTGATCCTCGTTTGACGAGTAGAGATTTGGCGTTTTTCATAACGCCATTAAAGCATATCATTTATCGAATAACAATAAATAATTGTTGATATAGTGTTATTTACTATCTATAGTCAATTTAGGTGCGAGCGCAAAACTTCCAACCTGAAAGGCCTGACTAGGCGAAACATCATAACGCCAAGTCATGGCAGGACACACATGATCAAATGCCTCATCAATATGACCGATAATCGGCTTTTGCATCATTAATATTTTTTTGTCATCAACGAATTCGACCATAGTGTCGGCAAAATGTACGGTGCCATTATCTCTTACAAGTCGACGCAAATGGTCGATGTGGCCAAATTGCAGGCTAGCATTTTGATCGTCAAGCGCCAAAACCAGAGCTGCCGCCTCGCCGTCTGGATTCATTTCGAATTGTCTGCCGAATTTTCCAGCACTGAGAGGACCAAGATGCATAATAGGGAGGGAGGCCAGCTGTGACATGAGAAGCTGTGAGCACACAAATGAAAACTTTTCGCCTAAATCCAACCGATTCTTAGTTACATCTATTTCACGTACCATCGCTGCAGCTTGTTGTACAAAATGCTGATAGCTAGTTGTCGTAGCAGCTTGTCCGAACGCCCTATCAAAATCTTTGGCAACACCAGAGATGTCAGCCCTTACAAGACTGACTTTGCCCAATAAATCGAAAGGCAAGGCATTAAGAGCAAGTTCAGTCTGGCTTATGTCGGCGTCAACGAGCACCGTTTTATCGAACTCCGATACTATGTCGATAAGAGGAATGTCTCCGCAACCACCAGCCCCAAGAATAAGAGCATTCCGCTCCTCACCAGTAACTGACCGCGCTAAAGCCACCTGGGCCGTGGCATATATGTTTTCATGACTATAATCCAGATGATCAGCCTGAAAGTTATTTGCGTAAAGTAACCTATCCGCTGCAATCGCCGCGTTCATTGAGCCATAGGCTGAATGTAGAACCGGCGAGAAGCCTTCTGCCGAAGGTTCAACTCGGTTCGACAAGAGATGCTTATTGGGACTGTTGGGTTCAGTCATATCAGCTGATAACTATACCATATTGACGGTAGTTAGCAATTCCTGACGTTCTCTGAGTCTCCGAACGGCGTAAGTCTATCTATTCGTAGCGGTACATGTCGGCTACATATTTGTCATCGAAGTTACGCCGGTCCCAATCGTATACCGAAGACAGGACCGCACCGCCCAATAGTTGGCCTTCTTTTAGCGGTTGCTTATAGAAATCGGCGAACGCTTTTTGGTATGCCACCGCATACTGGAAGGTCCATAATTGTCCGGAAGATGTCTTGATCGTGATTTTGTCGTCCTGGATCTTAACAATCTTACCCTCAATGTTGCGCCATTGGTATTGACGTGTTTCTGCAGTCGGAACAGCAACACCTTCTCCGGTGGGCATCATGTTTGGATTGCCATGCATCTGCCCTTTATGTTGCCCGGGATAAATGTTCCCCGCGTAAAAGCTTTGTCCACTTTTGTCATCCCTAAAGGCATTGGGGCATGTATCCGCACCATTGCCCATACAAACCTGTGCCCAGGCACCTAATCCGAACTCAGAAATATCCATTTGGGAAATTTCATCCTGCTGTTGCTGGTCCGCCTTAGTATTAATCGGGCCTTTGGTCGCGGTCGCCTCTTTAATTGCTTCGTAAGGGTGCGAAAGCGCGAAGACCGAAAAGAGATCTACCGGCGCGGGCCTCTGTCCAGAATGCTGGATATGGCGCAAATAATCATCTTGGTATACTGCCACCAGTTTGCCCACAGCATCCGCCTGGATTTCGGCCTTTTTACCTTCTTTGTAGTAGTAGAATTCGGCACGCGGAATGGTAATGTGTTGATCGATGTCCTGCGAAGTTTCGTATTTGCTGCGGCCCATAGAATAGGTCAGATGCAGCACGACATTTTCGCCCGTAACCTGTTCGACTGTTCCGATACGCGGTGCTATAAAGTCGACACGGAACGGATCGGTTATATACTCCACGCCATCTTTGGGTACGGTGTAGGCATTAGCAGCATGAAAGTGCAGCAGGTCTATCATGTTGATTTCGGCAAAGGCCGAAACCGCTATGTCGCTGTAGGAACGCTTTGAGCCATAAGTAAACTCGCGCGGTTTTTGTCCGTTTGGCGTCTGGTACGTAACTTTGACTTCGTTGCCGATGACGATTCGTTTAATGAGTGAGAGCGGGTTCGTTCCTTTGGCATAGGCATAGCCGCTAAAACCGAGCATTGCGGCCACCGCCAAAACGAGCGATAGGGCAACGGCGCGGCGCGGAGCGGAGCGCCATGTGATACTACGGATACTTTGCCAGATGCTTGGCTTTTCGTAGGCCAATTTGTGTTCGTCCCCCAACCTTATGGCATTCAAAACCGACGTAGTGAAGAGGCTATACGTTTTGTGTTCCGGTCGCGATACCACCAGATACGCCTCTAATTCATGCTCATTCATGACAGCTTGCTCCTGAGCTGCTGTTTGGCACGGCGCATCCAGCTTTTTACGGTATTTATGGGTACGTCCATTTCGTCAGCGATTGCCTGGTAACTGAGGCCGTCCCAGTAATACGCCTCGATGGTGCGACGCTGTTCGGGCGGCATTAGGTCAAGCACGGCTTTCCGCACTTCGTGGATCGTTTCGTCATGCATCAGGGCGGCGTCGAGCGCCCCCGCACCCTCCACATCTTCCATATCGCTCGGCACTGCCCGCTTCCCGGCCTTCAGGATATCAAGCACCATATTAGTCGCAATACGGTACAGCCAGGTCGAATACCGAGCCTTGCCGCCATCAAAATCTTTTAGTTTTTCGTATGCTTTAATGAATGCGCGCTGGGCAACGTCTTCCGCTTCGTCGCGGTCGCCAAGCAACCGGTCGCAGTGAATGACAAGGCCCACACGATAGCGCTCGACGAGCTGGCCATATTTGTCCAGGTCGCCGGCACATATCTGTTTGATTGTTTCTGCTTCGTTGTTCATATCCACTATACGATTGAACCGCTGATTTGTTGCAGGACTATTGCAGTAACCCGTCTAGAGCCTTGGCAAAATCGAAGTCTCATAAGGAACTCCAGCCGCGTCCAATCGCTTCCCAAGACGCGGCGAATGAGCGGATCCTGTAGCCAATAAAAGGATAGGCCGAGCATCACCGGTTGGGTCAACCTCCCGACCAGGAGCCGGCTTCGTCATCTCTATAGCCGCGTCACCAAGAGCTGCCAGCATTCTAGTATTCCGGTAAAACAGACCCTTCTCTTTTCGTACATCGGGATCAAGCCGCTGCCAAAAATCCTGCATCGTTACCCATGTTTCCACGGTAGTGTCCGCCCGGCGCACGGGTATGCCGCGCAGCATAGTATGCGCCGCTACATACACCAAATTATTAATGCGACGTTCCTCGCGGCTCTTTTCCAAAAACACGGCAATCGTGTCCCGGAAGTCTTGGGACATATCGGCGACAGGTGTTTCAGGTATATTGGCAGGAACTATGCTAGTCAGCGTTAGCTCTTCGTCTTGAGGTCGTGCAAATCCCGTAGGTTCGACCACTAAAACATCGCCATGTTCTGCACGCAGATGGCTTGCGGCAGTCAAAAGGCCAGCGTAGTCCTCGTCCTCGCACTGTCGTACATACGGCAGACCGTCAATAAACTCTGTAATCCCATGCGTGACACCGAAGAGTCGCAGATCAACGGCCTGTAAGGCATCGACGCGCTCGGGTGTGAGTGGAATGTTTCTATTCATAGGTTTTTGTCTCCTTTAAAGAATCGATTGTACCAAAAAAGCCCCTATTGTGCTGGGGGCCTTAAAAGAGTTTGATTGCTTAAGCCTAAACCCGTTGCAGGCGTTGCCGCTGCTCATAGTACTCACTGAGGCCAAAAGTAGCCAGCTGGCTCAAGTCGTCGGCTATGAATATAGGCAGCTCGGGGAAATCGCTGAGTAAACGGTTGAGATGAGCCTTCGCAAGTGTCCGCGTCCGGTTGGTCTGAGATGTCGGCCCGCTCGGATGATCCTCAATAAAAATCCCGAGAGACTGCCCGGCAATGTAGGCGTGCATCATGAAGGGCCCAAGTTCGGCCAGAGCGCCAAAACTATCGGTTTCACCAGTGATCGCGATCAACTGCACAGCGTCATTCATTTTGTGCGTTAGCTCTTCTGCGGGGTCCCAATTCTTGCTATAACCAGCCTTTACGGGGACACCCCTACCCCTAACCGTACTCTCAACTTCGTTCATCCATTCAGGCATGACGGGGCCGCAGGTTCCAGACAGATTAACAACAGGCGCAAGGTCTCTACGGCGGGGCGGAAGTACACGTTCGATCCGCGGGACCATACCACTCTCTTGTTGGACGAGCCTATCCCGAAATCGGACTGCGGCTATGTGGGAAAGGGAGCTAACACTATCTGCCATTGTAAAAAGAGGGTACCGGGCTGCGGTAGCCGAGAGGATATTCTTGCCCAGTTGGCGGGCGCGTCTGGTCTTTTGTGGAGAACGTTCGTCTGCCGCCATGTAGACTATGGCGTCCTGGCCACGCAGCACACCACCAAACGCGGCAAAACCGGCCTCCATTATGCTAGCCGGACTTTCCGTCTGATTGGTAACAGCCACTGCAACAACGTGGTCACGGGCCAAATGGATGCTCTCTATTTCGGCGTCTTCCGGCTTCCACTCCTCAACTTCGGGATTAAAAACCGAATCCGGTTCAATACCATACCCCTCAAGGATGGGAAATAGTTCTGCGTGTCGCCAAGAAATATAGTCTGGAGACTTGGGATTGCCGCAGGTGCCAAATGCCCCTAGTTTTAGAATTCCTTGATCACCTAAACCAGGGCCCAATACACGCGTGGCGTTTTCTGCTAATGGCTGCCACGCGAGGATGGGGTCATATTCGGGACCGCCACAATTTCTTCCGGACATCATTGAACCTCGTCTTTAATTTTCAGTATTTAATTTGAATTTAAATATTTTATACTAAAATGCTCATCTTACAAAGATATGACTTAGTGAGATTCTGTTTTTTATGATTCACGAAAAGATTCCCCAAACAATTCTTGTACCGAATAAAGTAGTGCAGGAAGCTTTATCCGATCAGCATGCTGCTGCTCCTTTTGATATCGACCCTGCCCATTTCACACTGGCTGCCGTCCCTGAGAAGAATGATGATAGAGACCAAACGCCAAGCCGTTTAGGCAAAATAGTTGCTCTTGCAACCGGCGTTGCTACCACAGGGTACCTATTCTTGGCTGGGACGGGTGAAGCAAATGCTGCTCATGCCGAGACGGTCACCGCGCAAACGGCAGAGCAAAACACACCACTCGTTTACGGCACCCTAATCGTCGGCGCGGCCGGTATAGCTGCATCTACCGCCGTTAGCGCCGTATCACGGTGGAGGCAAACTCGAGAAAATGCCGATAAAGAATTCAATGCAACGGTTGCAAATATGATAGCGAATATCAAGAACGATTCTGGACGAGTTCGCGTGCTACCACTTGTGGCTCTGCATAATTATGCCGAACAAAAAAGATTCGCACCCCTTGTACATAGAGCAATGGCAGGATATTTACGCGACCGCAGGGCTGACCTCGAGGAATTATGGGAAAAGCATGGTGAGGATAGAGAGTCATTTGAGCGCGACCTTGTCAAAAGGCGTTACGCCGACAGAGAGGCTTTTCTAATATATATGAAAACCTTGCCCAGCGTGCGTAAAAAGGTGCGCGGACCGGACATTAAAGGGCGCGTAAAGCGCGCGGTCGGAGCCGATGAACTATACGAGATAGAAAAGATAACCGACACATTACCAACCGAGCAAAAGGCACGCATAAGTGCACCAGGAATTAACCTTGATTACATGCGAGGCATACATCGCGTCGACCTCCACGGCATGGATCTTACCGGGGCCGGCTTGCAACATAGTCTATTTACGAATGTGAGTTTTAGGGATGCCAGCCTCGTAGAAGCACAGCTTGAAGGGTCGATGCTCAAAAACTGTAGCCTCATAGATACCGATGCCCGTGCCGCCTACTGGGATGGCGCCCTAATAACGAGATGCATAATAAATAAAAATACGAAACTCGGTAATCTTCCCAAAAAGCACGCGAAGGCTACGCATAGCATCCTTGACCCCGAAAGACCCGACGATTTCCGTGGTAATCCTCGAGTAATCCTACAAGACCTCATCCCCGCCGAAGGCATGACTCACAAAGAATTTATCGATACGATACACGCATGGCAACAAAACGGACTGGAATTGCTCGAAGGAAGCGAAGAAGAGTACTTTTATAGGCCTGACGCTGAACCCCAAAAAGAGCCTGCTTCATAATATTACCCTATATATCAACCATATCGACAGACGTATCAGTCTCTAGCTGAATAGTTGGACGACGGTTTCGTGCAGTTTGCTGTTGGTGGCAAGCAAAGTGGTTGTGCTCGGATTAACGGGTTTGCCGTCAAGCTGTGTAACCGTTCCGCCCGCTTCCTCGATAATGACTTTCATGGCGGCGATATCCCAGAGCTTGGTGTCCGCTTCGATCATGATGTCGAGCTTGCCCTGAGCCAATAGATGATAGCTCCAGAAGTCGCCTATGCCCCTGGCCCACTTCGCATTTTCGGCAAGCGACAACAGCGCCTGAATATTCCCGTGCTTGGTGAAATATTTGAGAGAACCAAAGCTCAGATAGCTGTCCTGCACCGAATCGACGGCCGACACCGAAATACGCATGTCATTTAGAAAACAACCCTGCCCTTTTTCGGCATATACCAGCTCGCCCATCAGCGGCGCATTTGAAACGCCAAGCACAAATTCGCCGTCATGAAGCAGCGCCAGTTGCGTGGCAAACAAAGGATTGCGCCGCAGATAGCTCTTGGTCCCATCGATAGGATCGATAATCCAAGTGTAGCCTTTGTGATTATTCAGATCCACTTTTTCACCCTCTTCGCCGTAAAAAGTGTGGTCGGGAAATTTACTCAAAATCACATTTTTGATGGTTTCTTCTGCCTCACGGTCAGCAATGGTAACCGGGGACTGATCTTCTTTAAGCTCGCTGCGGATATCTTGGTCCAGGTAATTGCGTATTACCTTTTCGGCTTCTTTGACAGCTTGCAGGGCTATGGCTAATAGGTCGGACTTCATGGCCCTATCATAGCAAGCATGTCAGCCAGCCACCAGGCCTCAATGTTTGATATGCAGCGGTAGACATGACATAATAATCGAGATGAATACCCCCTGTTATGCTGAGATCCGTCAGATACAAACCTACGAAGACCCTCTTTTTGCTTGTGCCAAGCGATTGAATGACACCACCCATGCCTATCTACTAGACTGGCTCGATCTCCCCCATCAGAGCTATGTAGCCTTGGATCCTGATACGCCAGAAAAAGTGATAGGCGTGATTCAAGTCGAGGATTTTAGCATCGCTAGACATCATAAGTACGGTGACGCTTACATTTCCAGACTCGCCGTAGACAGCGGCTTTAGACGTATGGGCGTAGGCTCACTACTTGTTGCCCATACGGTACAGATAGCCAGAGAAGCCGGTCTGGAACTCATGTCCACGATAGCATTAAGCCCTACCGCTCAAGCATTTTTTGAAAAACAAGGTTTTTTGCGTATGTCTCACTTGGGACGAAAAGGCTTCACGCGGTATCACGAATTATGAACATCGCTTTCCCTAACGAGCTGGCCTTCAGTAGTAGTGCCGTTATACTATGAGATATCATCTGCAAAAAGGAGCACACATGAAACTGGAAGGCAAAGTAGCGATTATTACTGGTTCAGCTGCGAATATTGGCAAAGCAATCGCCGTATTGTTTGCAAAAGAAGGCGCCAAGGTCGTCGTAAATACCAAGAAAAATGCTACTGCCGGTCAGGCCGTCGCAGACGAGATAACAAAAACGGGCGGTGAGGCCATTTTTGTGCAAGCCGACCTAGCCCAGCAGGGTGAAGTCGATAAGCTGTTTGCCACGACCATTGACGCTTTCGGCGCCGTGGATATCCTTGTAAACAACGCGGGCGCAGCTAACGGCAAACCGTTTCTGGACACAACCAAAGAAGACTGGGTGCGCGAATTCGATGACAACTTTTTTGACATGGTACTGTGTTCGCAGGCGGCAGCCAAAATCATGAAAGAAAAAGGCAGCGGCGTCATCCTAAACACGACATCGATCAGGGGCATCGAGCACACCGGCCGCGAAGGAATCATGCCCTATTCGGCGGCCAAAGCGGCGGCCATCAGCTTTACCAAAACTCTCGCCAAGGAACTTGCGCCCACCATCAGGGTCAATGCCGTAGCCCCGGGATTTGTGATAACGCCAAATTATGACAAAACCCCACAAGAAACTAAGGATCAGTTCATAGACGGCACGCTCATCAAGCGCTGGATACAGCCACAGGAAATAGCTGAGGCATTCTTGTACTTGGCCACAGCCCAAGCCGTCACGGGCGAAAATCTGGTAGTCGACGGTGGCTTTACGCTAAAAGTAGGGTAATTTTTACGGCAATTCTGCAAGTAACTTATTTGCACGGCGGACGACTGATTTAGATTTGTGTTTTTGTTGTATTTTGAGCAATGAAACTACTTCATCTGTTGTAACTGAGCCATCTTTCGCAAATTGCACCAAGGTGTCCATGGCATTCGCTGAGACGATCCAGTCGACTCCCGTAGAGGACACTAAATGTTTGAGCCAGCTTATTGCGTTTAGTTTCTGGATAGGAGATAAGTCAACCTGACTATATATCTGCGCCAAATGCCACTGTATTGACGGCTGGCTGCTTGCGGCCAAGTCTTTCTGTAGTTTATTTACGTATGGCAATAGCCAGTCAGGATGTTTGCGACAGATCTTTTCGAGCGCGTCCGCGGCACGCATTCTTACCCATGCGTCTTCACTGGACAGACAGGGATACAGCTCATTCAGCCGACCTTTTTCGTTTAATACCAGACCAATTACCTCATTTGCCCTACCGAGTGAGTTAGACTTACCACCGACTGCCAGTATCTCCGCAAAACTTTCGGCCATATTTTATATCATAGCAAAACGGCCTAAATGAGTACGGACCTTTTGCCACCAGGTCGACTCTGGCGGCCGCCGCTCACCCTGTCGGCAGATCAAATAGTAACCCGTATTGAATTGTTTGTCGTCATCGCCACCGGGATACTGGCGGAGAAGATCGTGAAAACCGTCTTCGTTATCAAACAGCATCACCCGCTCAGTAAAACCCGTAAGCTCAAGATTAGCGATTAGAGAAAGAAAGTCGGGGTGTCGGCCAGTGCCAAAGATGTGATGGTAGCGCATAGTGTCAGTTTCTCGGATGATCAGCATGCCGTCTTTGGCCAGGACGCGAGCCTGTTCGCGGAGGATGGCCTCGACGCTGCGCGAGTGAATTACCGAAGTCATTATAATGTCACGCATAAAGGTTTCGCGGATCGGAAGTTTTGTATTTTGTTCTCCATCTACAAAAGGCAGTTTTTGCGCATCAGCCCATAAAAATGAGGCACGGGACATGCTGGGTGCGTCGCTCATTGTCTGCGCAAGCTGTTGTATGTCATCGGTAAAAATGTGACCATATTCTCCCCAACCCTTATGTCGTTCAAGGCGTCCGCTGGAGTATGCGCTAGTACCGCCATCGATACCTACATAGTGCAGGCGTCCGAAGTCACGAGGACTGTCCATACAATACGGGGATACCGCCGGACCGACCTCCATATAGACACCGTCTTCAGGTTCATCGGCCAGGACGGTACCTAGCATTTGTCCCCGGACTTCGTCGTCTACCGAGGTACTGGGCAGTCGACCTCTACCATCCTGGCGATACAAATAGTTATGGTAGTCCGAATCGCTCGGGAAGGCGTCATATGTTTTCATGCAGCTATACTACAGCAATAAGCTGAAGATTGTCATGATGCGCCCTTTAGATCACTACTAAGACCAGGGCGCGACTTATGGGTCGATTCTCTTGTCCATGAAGTCAAAATTTACACTTTCGCATTCAGCACGATAAACGTTACAATTATTATGACGTAATTGCATAACTAAATCATGCGCAACAAAAACACAGCAAAACCAAAACACAACGGAACACAGCTTAAGCATATCCCGTTCTACCTCCATAAACTTTTCTTATGGCCGGTAGGCATTGTACTGGGCCTGATTATTGCTACTTTTCTTGCTTTTCAGCTCAGTCCCTGGCCGAGCGCCATGCTCGTACGGCATGTTTTTACCAGCAATGACAAATCCGTTTTGGATGCACTGCAGAAGCATACGCCCACAACCCCCGTTACCGTTATCGCCGATCAACAGTATAAATCAGGCGACAAAAATGCTTTTCTCGATATATACACTCCAACTTCGGCAGTACAATCCGGCCAGAAGCTACCCGTCATAATATGGACACACGGCGGCGCCTGGGTATCGGGAGACAAAAGTGATACTGGCCCTTACTACAAACTACTGGCGGCAGAAGGCTTTACCGTAGTTTCATTGAACTACACGCGGGCGCCCGAAAAGAAGTACCCTGCC
Organism: uncultured Candidatus Saccharibacteria bacterium; assembly: GCA_964610985.1. GTDB lineage: Bacteria > Patescibacteriota > Saccharimonadia > Saccharimonadales > UBA4665 > JARIHD01. Next base: position 51,479 of record CAZSZJ010000003.1, read on the forward strand.
CAAATTTTTGAACTCAACGAAGCCCACGCGTATATACGCTCCAATTCTGCTCGTCTTCATATTGATCCCAACAAAATCTTTTTTGCCGGCGATTCTGCGGGATCACAGCTTTCCGCCCAGATGGCAACTATTATCACCAATCCGGCCTACGCCAAAGATCTCGGAATTACGCCAACTTTAAAACCTTCACAACTAGCTGGCGCTATTCTTTTTTGCGGCATTTATAAAATGGAAGGCCTTACCGAGGCGAATCCGAACTTGCCCAAACTTGTAAATTGGGGGGACGATCAGGTTATGTGGGCATTTAGTGGAAGCCGGAATAAATCAGGCCCTCTTATTTACCAGATGTCACCGTACTATCACGTTACGAAAGATTTTCCGGCCACTTTTGTGAGCGGCGGCAACGGCGACCCGCTTACCGATAAACAGTCCGTCCCGCTCGCAAATAAACTACAAGGCCTGGGCGTTTCAGTCACCTCGCTTTTCTACCCGTCAAACCACCAGCCCAGTCTTCCCCATGAATACCAGTTCAACCTTGACACGGCAGATGGCCAGCAAGCACTTGCGCGGCTTCTCAAATTCTTAGAGCAAATATTCCCCCGGTAAAGCATACTGGCACTCTTGACTATCGAGTGCTAGTTTTCTATAATCAATACAGAAGCCAGTTATGCTTCTCTCAGATTTATATACCTATAAAGAAAGGAGAATTATAATGAGCAGTCTTGTAAAGTGGGATCCTTTTGCAGAGTTAAGCGCTTTGCAAAAACAGTTCTTTGGAGACGACTTTATGACGCCATTCAAGGGTGTAAATATTCCCACGACCGATGTATACACCAAAGACAACCAACTCAAAGTCGAGGCGCACTTGCCAAACTTTGAACAAAAAGACGTGAACATTCAGGTAGAAAATAATGCCCTCGTGATTAGCGCTGAGCGCCACGAAAAAGAGGAAGATAAAGACAAGAAGTACGTCGTCCGCGAAAGCTCCAGCAGCTTTTACCGGCGCATTGCCCTGCCCGAACGAGCCGATGTTGATAAGATTGAAGCTCATTTGGACGATGGTGTTCTGAAGGTAAGCATACCCCTTACGCCGCTCCCCGAGCCCAAAAAAATAGCTATTGCCGCTTCTAACAAAAAGAAGTAATCAAGACATGTTAAAAAAGAGGCCCTCATAACAGGCCTCTTTTTTTGTGTGTGGTTGAATTTACCTATTTGATTTTGGCGGTCGAGAGGAGGGCTTAACGCCTGTACCTTCACCCGTGACGAGACGCTTCATACGCTCACTTAAAGGCACTCGACTGACCGCAATTCTTCCAGATGAAGATGACGCAGCCTTAATAATTCGCTGGTTTGCTTGCATCTGCTCTCGAATAATATTCGCTTGATCATGATTGGTCATATACTTACCTCATGCGTGGTGGTCGTATCCCAAGCCACACCATTATTATCTAAATGAGAGTACACCCTTATCGCCTTTGTTGTATTCTGAATTATAAACTCAAACAGTAACGGCTGTTTCGCCCCAGGTTCAACGCAAATGCCGGGCGGGAACGCCCTACCTCCAAGAAGACCAAGTTTGTATGTTGGTGAAAGGTCTTGTGATTCTATGGAATTGGCAAGATAGGGTTTTAATTCCTCAATGGTCACTTCACTGGTCGTGTCTTCGGCAATCATAGGCCGGATAACAACATTCCCTGTGTTTTGTATTGTTACGGTCACCGCTACGTATGTTGTTCCGTTTTCCAAATCAATAAATGTCACGCCGTGCTCGATATTCGCGCGCGGTGCCTTTTCTCGACGCTTATAAAACCACCACAGACCAGCGATGATAGCAGCTATCGTGAAAAAGGAGGCTATGCTGTCTATATTATTAAAAACAGAAACACAGATTTGGCCAAGTTCCATTAATAACTCTTTTAGCTTTTCCATTTGCGCCTGAGTATACCACAGGTTGCTTAATGGCAAATTATACTACGAGCTTACTTCTTGCCTGATTAGCAGTCCTCAAAACTTCTTCGACCGAGCTTCCTAGTACCGTAATATGCCCGATTTTCCGCGCCTTACGCGATGATTTGCCATAGAGATGGGGATGAGTATCCGGTAGTGCCAAAACCCTATCCATGCCTTCTCTTGTTAGTGGCTCCTCGCGCCGGCCTAGAATGTTAATCATGGCTGCCGCTGGCGAACGCATTGCTGTCGAGCCAAGCGGCATTCCGGTTATTGCTCTGATGTGTTGCTCAAATTGCGACGTAACGTTAGCTTCAATTGTATGATGGCCAGAATTATGAACTCTTGGCGCAATCTCGTTAATGATCACGCCGCCTTCGGTTGCAAACATTTCAATAGCGAATATGCCTGCCCCGCCTAGCTGTTTAAGTGTTTCGTGAGCAATTTCCTGGGCATTTGAAATCAGTTCCGGCCTGACGCGCGCAGGCGTAACGACCGTATGGCAGATGTTATCCTGATGTACCGTTTCGGCTGTGGGATAAATGGCTATATTGCCCTGCATATCCCTGGCCGCAACTACGGACAGCTCCTTTTCAAATGGTACGACTTTTTCGGCGTACAGATTGCTCCAATCGCTGCCAAGCACCGCATCTACACGATCATAATTGCCGTCAAAGAGCAGGTTGCCGCGTCCATCATATCCGCCGGTTCTTGTTTTAAGTATTACCGAACCACCCAGTCTATGGACAATTTCATCGAGGTAGTCCGCTTTGTCGCCATCAGTTTCTTGATAAATGAGAGGCACAGATTCAGCGACAGGCAACCCGGCTCTCATGAGCATTTGCTTCTGGGTATACTTATCCTGGATAACGGCGAGCGTTTCGGGAGAAGGCTGCACGTTATACCCTTCGTTTGCCAAATCTAACAGTACGCCGGTATTAATGTGCTCTATTTCCCAGGTTACAACATCTGTTTGCTCGGCAAGCCGCCTAATAGCGTCGGCATCTTTTAGGCCGCCCATAATTTGTTTTGCTCCCGCCTTTGTGGCCGGGCAATCGGGCGAAGCTTCAACGACCGTTACCAGATAGCCCAATGGATGAGCTGCTTCAGTAAGCATTCTTCCTAACTGACCACCCCCAACAATACCAATGCTCTCAATCATCTCTAGAAACACCCCTCTTATTATGATTGGTTAACAGTAGCATAAGCCGGTAATTGCGGCGTGTGGATTTTTCGCAAGACAGGCTTGCACTTTAGGGTCACTTATTTGTACAGTCGGAAGCGTGGAAGAATTAACCTTATTGTATTACCCGCCTGATGGGAATGTTCTTGCTTACGGCCGAAGCGTACCCACAAACACTTGCCATGCCAGTGCGCTCTTGGCCAGCAGGCTTAAGACGATGTAGGCTTTTTCGCCGTACAGGTAGTCGCGCCATTTGCCAATTCTTTTGTATTGCAAAATCATATTGACTGCGAAACAGTTGAAGAACAGGAAGATACTGGCGTAGATGTAGTAGACGAAGGTTGGAATCTCACCAGATCCATAATTCTCACCAGCCCAAAAGTAGATACCGATAACCACCCAAGGCAAGATACCGGCCAGGGTGCCTATATTATAGGCGAGCCAGCTAACCTTTTCGCGGCCCTGGTTATAGAGCTCCATAGCCAGGCCCATCAGGTTCATGATGGCCGTCAGCCCAAAAATCATGACCAGCGAACCAAGATCGTATATACCGGATAATAGGGCGATGCCGACCATCATGGTGCTGGCGCTGAGGGCATATTCAATCCACCGCACTTTATTAATGCCGTGTTTCAAATTGGCTTCATAACGCCTGCAGTAAATAGTCGCCACAAATAGATGCGCTACTGCGCTCAGCAAGAAGAAGGTCACTACAAGGTAAGCGAGATTAACGTCAAATATTGGCTGGGTTGCCGACGCCAAAACCGGCTTGTCCGGCGTAGACGGATCGAGTGTTAGGTGGTTGGCTGTGACGCTCCATATACCGCGGTTCGGGTCACTCAATATAAAAACGGCCAGGGCTTGTACAGCGTGCAGCCCGGCCATGATCAAATTAAATCTTACCAAGCCTTTGGTAGCAATCTTTTTAGGCATGTTGAATCTGCAAAGACTTACGCTTTTTTAGCGCTGCTCATCATCTTGACCAGGGTATATATGCCGTAAAGGGAGGCAACACCCACAAGAGCATAAATGACTCGCGATACGCCGGATTCCACGCCAAAGATTTCGTCCACCAGATTGTACTTCATCCAACCGACAAGGCCCCAGTTAAAACCGCCAATAATAAGTAGTAGCATTGCCAGCTTGTCTAATGCATCCATTTTCATATTCCCACCCTTTGTTGTTATTTATACTTAAAGCATAAGCCTTGTTAGCTAAATTAGCAATGGGTTATGGTGAACGCTGCATTATGGATTTAACGGATTCCACTGCCAGTTGCGAACCTCCGGCATATCAATGCCATGCACCTTAATATACTCGGCGTGTTCGATCAGTTTTTGCTGCATAAGCTGCTTCAGCTCCAAGGCCTCGGCACCCGTAATACCGCCGTAGTCAATAGCGTCTATAACCAAACGGAACCGGTCCATATCGTTGCGCACCGTCATATCGAAGGCGGTTGTAATTGTACCCTCCTCCTTGTAACCGCGCACATGCAGATTGCGATTGGCACGGCGATACGTCAGACGGTGGACAACCCACGGATAACCATGGAAGGCGAAGATAATCTGTTTGTTCTTGGTAAATAACGCATCATACTCCATGTCGCTTAAGCCGTGCGGATGTTCCGTGTCGGGCTGAAGCCGCATAAGATCGACTACATTCACAACGCGGACGCTTAAATGCGGCAGACGTTCGCGAAGGATGGATACGGCCGCAAGAGTTTCCAGTGTAGGCACGTCACCGGCGCAGGCCATAACTACATCGGGTTCACCGCCATGGTCGTTGCTCGCCCAATCCCACACGCCCACGCCTTTAGAGCAGTGCTCGATAGCCTCGTCCATGGACAGCCACTGCGGACTGTCATGTTTGCCGGTGATAGTCAGGTTGATGTAGTTACGGCTTCTCAAGCAATGATCCATGGTAGACAGTAAGCAGTTCGCATCAGGTGGTAAGTAGATGCGTACAACCGCCGCCTTTTTGTTGAGCAAGTGGTCAATGAAGCCGGGGTCCTGGTGCGTAAAACCATTGTGATCCTGCCGCCACACATGCGAGGTCAGCAGATAATTGAGTGACGCGATCTCGTGTCGCCACGGCAACTCACTGCACATCTTAATCCATTTGGCGTGCTGGTTGACCATGGAGTCGACAATGCGGATGAAGGCTTCGTAACTGTGAAAAATGCCATGACGTCCTGTAAGTAAGTAGCCCTCCAGCCAGCCCTGAGCTTGATGCTCGCTGAGCATAGAATCCAGTACCGAGCCGGTTGTTGCCAAAGATTCATCTGTTGGCCTAATGCGTGCCGACCATTGCCTGTTGGTTGCTTCAAGGACCGCCTCCAATCTGTTAGAGACAAGCTCGTCCGGACCAAATATCCTAAAGTTATGATGTTCTTCATTATGCTTCACTACATCCCGCAAATATGGGCCAAGTGCATGAACATTTCCCTCGTTGGCGGCGCCGCGGTACTCGACCGTAACGGCATAGTCGCGGAAGTCCGGCAATTCTAGCTCACGCAAGAAACTGCCGCCGTTGGCATGAGGATTCGCTCCCATGCGGTGCTGACCGACGGGCGCTAATGCGGCAAGCTCTGGCAGTAACGTACCGTTTTGATCAAACAGCTCTTCCGGCTTATAGCTTTTTAGCCAGTCTTCGAGGACCGCCACATTATCCGGGTGGGCAGCATCGACAGCGAGCGGCACCTGGTGCGACCGGAAATTTCCTTCTATCTGTTTGCCGTCAATGGTTTTCGGCCCTGTCCAGCCCTTCGGCGAGGCGAGTACGATCATAGGCCAGCGCGGCCGGGTGGTGTCGCCGTTATTCCGGGCATTGTCCTGAATTCGCTTAATCTCACGAATTGCTTCGTCGAGTTTCGCGGCCATAAGCTGATGCATCTGCATCGGATCATCGCCTTCCACAAAATAGGGCGTCCAGCCATAGCCACGAAAGAGCTGCTCCAGCTCATCGTGTTCGATTCTAGCAAGAATAGTAGGGTTGCTAATCTTATACCCGTTAAGATGCAAAATTGGCAGTACCACGCCATCGGTTTTCGGGTTAATAAATTTATTGGAATGCCAGGCAGTCGCGAGCGGGCCCGTTTCGGCCTCGCCGTCACCGACAACACAGGCGGCAATAAGATCAGAATTGTCGAAAACCGCGCCAAATGCATGGCTTAGGCTGTAGCCGAGTTCACCACCTTCATGAATTGATCCGGGTATTTGCGGGGAGACATGACTGGATAGCCCTCCCGGAAAAGAGGACATCTTGAATAGCTGTTTAAGCCCGGTTTCGTTTTGCGCGACTTTAGGGTAACACTCCGTAAATGTACCCTCCAGGTACACATTGCTGACCAAGGCGGGTCCGCCGTGACCCGGGCCGGATAGGTAGATCGTATTAAGACCATATTCTTTAATAACCCGGTTCAGATGAACATATATAAAGTTCTGGCCGGGGGCGGTGCCCCAGTGTCCGAGCTGTAGCTTCTTAACATGCTCTAGGCGTAACGGCTCTTTGAGCAATGGATTATCGCATAGATAAATCTGCCCTACAGACAAATAATTAGTTGCCCGCCAATAGGCGTCAATAGCATGCAGTGTCTTCTCGTCTAGTATGTTCTCGCCTTGATTCATAGCCCACCCTTTTGTCTTTTACATTAATCGAGCCGTTTCGCGTGCGATAGTGGCTGCCTCATCGGTAGGAATAACATGCACGCCAACCCGTCCGCCATCAGCCGAAATGAGACGCGCGCCTTCCTGGTTGTGGGCAGCATCGATAGTAATGCCCAAGAACTCCAGCCCAGTGCATATCCTGGCCCTAATCTCTGGAGCGTTTTCACCGATACCGCCGGTAAACACCAAAGTATGCATGCCGCTGAGCGCTGCCGCAAAGCCGCCGATGCTCTTTTTGACGTGGTAGCAGAATGTATCTACTGCCTCTTTTGCGCGTTCGTCTTCTGTCTCGATTTCGAGCAGCTTCTTCATATCGGCCGTGGTTTCGGAGATGCCAAGCAAACCCGACTCGAAATTGACCATGCGGTTAAAGCGTTCGGCGTCATAGCCCAGCGTGCGTGCGAAGTAGAGCGCCAGGCCGGGGTCGAGATCGCCGGACCGAGTGCTCATCGGTATGCCGGAGGCAGGGGTCATACTCATCGTCGTATCGATAGGTTTGCCGTTTTGGAGGGCGGCCAAGCTTGCGCCGCTGCCCAGATGAGCGATGATGACTTTGCCGTTTGCTGCCGTTTCACCCTCAACCCGCCGCAATTCCTCTAGAATGTAGGCATACGATAGACCGTGGAAACCGTAGCGGCGCAAGCCTTTCGCCTCGAAATGGCGTGGGATTGGCAACCGCCGTGATTGTGCCGGCAGATCGTGATGGAAGGCCGTGTCAAAACAGAGCATTTGTTGCGCCTGCGGTAATATATTTTGAAAGACCGTAACGAGTTCCAGCTCGATTGGCAAATGCTCAGGATCGAAGGCTACCAACTTTTGCAAGTCCGTAAGCGCTTCGTCAGTCGCGACTAGTGTTTCATGATAGTCCGGCCCGCCATGCACAATACGGTGGCCGACTGCCCTTATAGATGCAACGGCGACTTGAGCGGTCAGCCACTCCATTAGTAGTTTGCCGGCGTCCGAGTGATTATCTACGGTAACTAGTCTCGCGCCGTCAGGCATTACAAGCCTTGCTGACGGCTGGCCGATGTTTTCGATGACTACCTCGAGCACTTTTTGAGTGGGATGATGCGCGGCAAATAAGGCAAGCTTGATGCTCGACGATCCGGCATTAACCGTCAGGATATAGGTATCACTACTACTCGTTGCTTCCATAGACCTTATGTTTATTTTACCCTCTTCCTATGTTATGTCAGAATTAAATTGAAAAATGTGGAAAGATCAACAGAAATATCCGCAGGCCTGCCGCATTGCTACGATCATGCGCAAATGGAAATAATAAGTTTGTAATGTGGTCTTAATTGCAATTAAGGGGGAGTAGAATTAAGAAGATGGAGCTGAAAAGAAGGAAAGATATGAGCAAACGAAAAGAAGATATTTTTACACGATTTACCACAATAGCGTCTGCCTGGCTGGGGCGACCATGGATATTCATTAGCGCACTTACTGTGCTCATCCTCTGGGGGATTAGCGGACCCGTTTTGGGTTTTTCCGATACCTGGCAACTCATTATCAATACAAGTACAACCATTGTTACGTTCCTTATGGTATTTATTATTCAAAATACGCAGAACCGCGACAATTTGGCCATTAATATAAAGCTTGATGCGATTATGCAAAAGCATGGCATAACCGACGAAGATCTTGTTGAGGCCGAAGAGGCCAGCGACCGGAGCCTTGAACGACACGTACAAAAGGTACAAAAACAGACAGAAAAGAAGTCGCTAGCCAAAAGACGCAAAAAATGACCGTTACGTAGCAACAACTAAAGGCTCTATAGCTTCGCCTCTTCTCTTGCTTTATTTCGGTAAACTATTTAATTCCCAGATGCTCACCTATGACTTTGGGAATTGAAGCAACGGCCTCTAGCCTATGGGGATTAAATAAATCTGTCCATTGATTCTCGAGTCCGCAAATCTGGTCTGTCAGTAGCATGCCAGCAACCGTGCCATTCGTTAGACCCCACTTCATAAATCCCGTAGCTGTATAGGTATGTTTTGACCAAGGATAGAGTTTGCCTATAAGCGGCATGTCATCGTAGCCCAGATAATCACGATGTGTCCACTGGTATTCGATATCGGTTATACCAAAATACTTCTTTGCATATTCGGCTAAACGCTTATACCGAACTTTTGGATTAAAACGTGTTAGTGGAATGTGGCCTTCGCCGCCTATCAAAAGAAAGTTCTCTTTTCCATCTTTTACAGGCAGAATTGAATAGTGGCCCTTGTCCGGTGAGATATACATACCTTTTACTGCGTGGTCTATTTTTCCAGCAACGATATAAGATTGCATTGGATATTCAACTATACAGTATGACCCTCTCGCAAATAATGGAAATGTAGGAACATTTGTTGCAACGATAATATGTTTAGCATGTACACTGGCTTTTGTTGTTCTCACTCTTCCAGGATTACTATCTCTTATTCCCAGAGCATGAGAATGCTCATAAATATGGCTGCCATCTCCATCAATTGCTTTTGCTAATCCCGATAGATACTTTTGAATATGAAAGGTTGCTTGTCCAGAAAATCGAACGGCTCCTTCGATTGGGAATGGTAAGTCTGCACTTCGCTCAAAGGTTGCCGGAAGGCCGAGTTTCGCGGCCGTGGCCGCTTCAGCTTTAAATTCTTTAATTTGGCCCGGGTTAGTCGTATGAACAAAATTATCTTCGGGTCGCCAGTCGCATTCGATATGTTCATCTTTAATAATTGCAGCAATCTTGTCGATAGCCTGCTGATTTGCTTTTCCATACATTCGAGCTTTTTCTTCACCCAACCGTTTACTCAATTTGTTGTATATGAGATTGTGTTGCGAGGTTATTTTCCCTGTTGTATGACCACTTACACCAGCGCCAATGGTATCTTTTTCTAAAACAATAACTTTTAGTCCGGCTTTTTTTAGAAGATATGCTGAAGTCAACCCTGCGATACCTGCACCAATAATTACTACATCTGTCTCCGCATTTTCTAGCAAAGCAGGATAACCTGGGCTTTTCGTAGTCGTTAGCCAGTACGAGCTTTTATCTTGCAGCGAATCGATCACTACTCTAATTATAGTTGTTGTGCGGTTAGTGTGCAAAAGCGGACTAAGACATCCAACTGGACCTGCGACATATATTACTTCCCTCCCAATATCCTGAAAGTACCCTCAGAGACAACCAAAAACGAGGAGTATAATAAAAGAGTTATTGGTTAATATTCCATATGTAGGAGGAGGGCTATGCCTTACGCAAGCATTGATGAATTGCCAAAAAATGTGGCGGGCGTATTGCCAACACACGCTCAAGAAATCTTTGTAGCAGCCTTTAATAATGCCTATGATGAATATAGCAATACGGAAGACAGAAAACAGGACGACGACCGTGAAAATACAGCCAGAAGAGTTGCTTGGAGCGCGGTAAAACAAAAATATAAGAAGGGCGGAGACGGAAAGTGGCACCCTAACGAGAAGCCAATTTCATAGCAGAGATGCCAAGATCTCATTCAAATCATATGAGTAGTGTCGAAAGATCGGTTGCTTATGATATCATGGCCGATCAGCCTTTCCAGCCACTTTCCTTAGAATATGATTTGGATATGTTGCGGCTGGCTACTGCACTACGGCCGCCAGACTTTACTCTTGATGAGCAGTGGACGGCGCATATGAATACGCTCGTTGCGGGCAGTAGTTTCCGGTTTCCTAATCGATATAATCCCGACGATCCGAAGATAATCAACGCATTACAAATGCGTGAAGAAGTGCTTAACGAATTTGGATGGCTGCGCGAGGGAAGCTCTTTGAGACAGGCTTTTTTAGCACGGCAAGCCAGGAACTACCCCCATTGGCAGCGCCCCGACTATATAGTGCAAAATCTTCGCTTATTCCACGATGCTGCTAAAGAAAATATGATGGCGATCGTAAGTCAGAATTCCGAATTCGTTTTTCGGCGGCCAATAATTATGGCGGAACGGCTTGTTAAATCTTGGGAGGTTGGCTTTGATACACAGAAGATAGTTGAAGTGGGCCCCTATCTCTTCTTTAGGGGCAGCCTAGACGATTTCGAGCAAAATGTCCGGCGGAAAGTGAGCGCGTATGGGCAGCAGGTACTCAAAATCGCGGCTGCCAGGGAAATAGAAGAAAAACAGGCCGAGAGAGTGGCTCGAGTAGAGCTATCTCCCGAGTCACACCAAGAAATGCTTACAGCTGTCACGGTACATAAAAATAATCCTGATTTTGTTATGGATAGTGTTTGGTTCGATAAGCTCAACACTCTTATACGTCAAGGGTCACAAGCAGTGCCTAATTATAAGGGTAAGTTTAAAAGTGACGAGCTGGATATATATCGTACGGAGATTAATGGGGTTCGCTCCGAATTTCTTAAAGAACTAGGGCTATTAGAACAGGATCCTGCTTTGGAAAGATTGCAGCAAGAACTGGAGAGGCATAAATCTTTGCCTGCGCCCCTTAAGGTGATAGAGATACTGCAATTATTTCATGGCCTACTAGGCAACGAGGCCTTAAGGCCTTTGCGCGAGTTCCCGAGATTCGTATGGGGCAATGCAACGACCATTCGTGCGAAGCTGGACACGATTGCGGAGCTAACCGATCCAGCGGCTTATTTATTGAAACATCCTAAAGATATAGATAATTATGAAGGCGATAAGCTTCGAGAAAAGGTAAGGAGAAGTCTTGTCGTATCACGGAAACGTCAAACTCGCATCAAGCCAAAGAAGAGTCGCCCAAAAGTCGTGGAAGAGGTGGAAGAGGTGGAAGAGCTTGACTCGTCGTTTGTTCCCGACCCACACGCCACCCCTAAACTTTTCTCCGACGGTCTGGAACTAAGTCAGGCCGAAATGAGCTTTCAGGTCCCTGGGCCTTTGTCTCTGGAACGTGATGCGGGGTGGCTGGCGTTAGCCGGGGTATTCCGGGATGCGCCCATCGATCAGGAGTTTGTCGACAGGCTTAATACTATCCGGCAAAAGGCCTTAATTCGCGGAAACAAAAAAATAGCCTGGAATGTTTTTTTTCAAGAGCTTGGCTGGGGCGAACTATCATCTAACAAAAAATCACTCTCTTTACCAAAGGCAATTCAAAATATGCGGCTTATGTTTGCCCATCTGGGTAATATGGTCATGGCGCCGATAACAAGGAATATGGTGCGGGTCCTTGAACGCACGCCGAGTACTTTTGCTGACGAATTGAGTGCAATAGGTGGGTCAGATATGGTGGAAGAAGTCTTGTCAAACAGAACTAATTTATTAGCTGGAAACCTACTAAAACTTTTAGAAAAGAACAATGGCGAACTGCCCGAACCCGGACAACGGTCTGGACGCAAGAGTCAAGAAAGAAAAAACAAGCACTCATCTGAACCGCCCGCTCCTGCTGACTTATATCTTAGACGCCCGCCGGAAGGTCTAAGCTTTAGCGCTGCGAGCGTGATTAATCCCGCTCGTGACCGTACATTTGACGATATTCACCAAGCCTTTGCCAAGGCACCGACAGAACGCCAAAGGGTGCTGCGCGGTTATGCCGCGCAGCTGCCCGGAGGTATTGAGGCATTGATTGAAACATGCCCGGAACTAATCGATTGTGACGAAAGGGCTCTACAGGATTTTATTGAGTTGGCGGAAGATCCGGATATCACTCAGACTGTGCTTTTTAGAAGGTGGAGACAGGTTGCCCGGTAAGTATTTACCTTAATTGGATCTGCTATGCCTGTCCATCCCCATTTGGATTGAACTCCACCGTCCACTCAATACCGTATTGGTCTCTAAACATAGCAAAATAGGTGCCCCAGGGACTCTCCGCCATAGGCATTTCAACGGTGCCCCCTTCCGAAAGGCCCTTGAATAGCTTATCGGCTTCTTCTTTAGTTTCTGCGTAGACCGCTATCTTGGACCTATTTTCATTTTCACTCACTGGACCCATACTCTCGGGAACATCGTTGGCTATTAAAGTATTTCCACCAATCGGCAAAACAATACGCATGATTTTATTTGCTTCGTTCTCTGGTACGGGAAACTCAGGGCTTTCTAAATCTTTAAAACGTACAACCGTCTTAAACTCGCCGCCAAACACAGATTTGTAGAAATTGAAGGCTTCTTCAGCATTTCCGTTGAAGTTAATATAAGGATTGATAGTTGCCATTTAGATTACTCCGCTTAATATGGATTAGTTTCATTACTATTTTAGCAAACAAAAATGACCCACAAACCTCGCACAGGCGAGATTTCTGGGTCATGGTGC
>CAZSZJ010000004.1:0-64469 GCA_964610985.1 uncultured Candidatus Saccharibacteria bacterium
ATTATTGGTACTACTTCGACGCTCAACATGATGAACCACCTACTTATTAACGACGGCGAGTTTGATCGAGCAAGTTACGATTTTATTGAATTTCCATTAGGGTCGCTAGCAACATGGCGTGTTACTAATGAACCACCGCGCCAGATTATGCCGATAACCATCCCAACATCATGAAAGGCAATTACTGATATGAACATGGAACACCAACCTACTGATGCCACCTTACTAGCTGCGCCGTTTGGCTTTGGTCCGCTCGGCAAGGCTATGGCCATTGCTCATGAATTTGAAGATCGGGGTATGACAGTCAAAATTCTGGGAGATGAATCAGCCCAGAAAATAGCAACAGCATCAGGGCTGGCCGCCGAAGGTTACGATTATCGGCAACCCCTTGACCTCAAAGACTTGAATACTGACGTGGCCTTGTCCTGTCTCGACATCAGCACGCCTATTACCAAGTCGGACACACCGTTGATACTAGTGGATTCACTATTCTGGCTTCGGGGATTATGGGAGCGTTTCCCTGAACATAATGCAGACCGGGTTTTGGCCCAACGTTTTTTTGTTGACGCTCCCCAAGAAGTGCGGGATGCAGTAGCGGGCAGGCTGCATACTGTAGACGCTATACTTCCCGCTTCCTCAGTAGACCCTGAGATAAATGAGAACGGGGAACTTGTGGTGCTATATCCTGGCGGCATGCGTTCGCCCTATTTGGGCTTGGACTACCAAGAAAAATATATGTCATGGGGTGTGGAAGTTGTCACTGAAGCAATGGACGTTGCAAATATTGACCCGGCTAATTTCGTTGCTATTACGCCGCCGCAGCTGCTTGGCTCAACGGCCGTGAGCGCCGTAGAGAATTTTGGTGGTCGCGTGGAATCAGGTGTTACTGATTTAGGGCATCTACTTCGGGATGCTCGAACTCTTGTGCTCGCTCCTGGCATTGAGATTATGCTCGAAGCCTGTGCAATGGGTAAGGTACCGCACTATATACCAGCGTTTAACGGCAGCCACATACCCCAGCTCATGGCCTATCGGCAAGCAGGTGTAGGCAGAGAAATATGCCCATCGTATGCCGATGCTTTGAGGGAATTTGAGGCCACTACTGGCCACTTGAGCGGCTTGAGCAAAGAGATTGAGCAACGCAACTTTGATCTGTTGTTACAGCCGGAGTACAAAGCCGAAGGAGTGGCTAGCTTAGTTGGTGCATTAACAGTACGGGAGACGATAGCTGATCGTTACCCGCTCGGCACATATGGTGCGTCACAGGTTGTTGAACATGCAATATCTATGATGTAGTTACTAAAGCCGGTATTCAGTCTTTTTGAGCGATAAAGTGGAGCCAGGGGAAATTGACTTTGTGACCATCGGTCGCAATGATGCTCGCAAAACCGGCACCCTTAATAACTTCTTCAATGCCTGGTCGCTGCCAATGTGTAAAATACCGAGGAACGCCTAGCTTTTCATCAGACCAACCTTCGCGTAGACCGATCCTTAGACTGACCGCAAAACGACCACCCATACCCAAAGCGCCCAGCACGTTCCTCGAGGCAGTAGTCGCTTCTGCCCTCGTAAGATGATGGAATACAGCATCGGCAACCACCAAGTCATAGGGTCCTGTGATTTCATCAGTAAGCACATTGAGCTGTCTGGCGTCATAACCCTGACCCCGCAATAAATCCACAAAGCCTGGCGTTACATCCGTTCGTTCAACGCTATACCCTTTTTGCTCAATATAAGTTGCATCGTGGCCAAAGCCCGAGCCAATCTCTAGGATGCGTGCATCAGTGGAGAGGCCCTCTAGACTAGTGTCAAGCCATTCCCTGGCGGTGCGTGATATTTCATGCGGAGTATTGTCTACGTAGCCCTGCACATGCGCATCGTAGGCGGCAACCGTTCTCTCATTTGTATTGCTCATTGCATTATTCTAACAGAGTGCGCAGTCATTATCTTGTATCATGTATACATGCAACTACTCGCCACCCTAAAAGCCCAAGACATAGAATCGGATGCACCCCATTTTGACTACGCTTCATTTAAGCCCCGAACAGCAGTACGGGCCATTGTGCTTGATGAAGATAAGATTGCCCTCATACATGTCAAAGAGCATGACTACTACATGCTTCCTGGCGGCGGCATCGAAAGCGAAGATATAACCACTGAGCTACAACGAGAAATCCTTGAGGAATTGGGATGCGAGGTAGAAGTAACGGGCGAAGTAGGCTCAATCGAGGTTTACTTTGACAGGTGGTCAAAAAAACAAACCGACTTCTGCTACACCGCAAAGAAGGTGCGTCATATCGCCGATGCTACTCCTACTGACTTTGAAGTAGAAGAAGGCCATAGCATAGTATGGGCTCAAAATTTAGATGCGGCTATGCAATTGATTGACAGCGCAACTCCTGCCAATCGTGACGGAAAGCTAGTTCGCGCCAGGGACCTGCTCTTTCTCAAACACGCCGCAACAAGCCAGCCTCGTTAGCAGCTGATGCCAGCGAATCAGAACGTATATTAGTTGCGATAACGTCTACGATGGCCCTCCAAGCATAAACGTTTTACGACCTCAGTTCTTCTGAGGTCTTTTTGCTATAATTAGATATATGAAAAAGCTATTGTATGTTGCCCTCGCTCTAGCTGTACTTCTGCCCGCCGGTTATTTCATTCCGCTTGGTTCTTATACAACTACTCGTGGCTGCCAACTGGACACTACGCCGACAGCACGGCTGCATCTAATAAGGGGCGACTCGCTAGACGAGGTAAAGAACAGAAAGGATTCTCCAGTAGCGGGCTGTTCTCCTAACACCAAATACGTACTTTATTTTCTCTAAGTCGCTATAAGAAGGTCTTTGCTATAGTAGACCTATGATTCACATAAAGTACAAGCTCAGATCATCAGATGCACATGGCGTCGGCCTCTTTGCCGATCAACCCATACCAAAGGGTGCGACAGTGTACACCGCCAGTCCCCTGCTAGACCTCAATATTACTCAAGAGCAATTTGACACCCTCAATCAAAAAGAAAAAGACGAGATACTATGGTGGGGCTTTTTTGATGAGCCAAGTCAGATGTGGCATGTCGATTTTGATGTCTCGAGATTCATTAATCACGCTTATAATGCAACACTGACTCAAGCTCCAAACCATGACACCGCTTATTTAATAGCAGCCAGAGACATCAAAACGGGCGAAGAATTGACGCAAAACTACATGGAATTTGAGAGCCCTGAAGACTTGCGCCGTCGAGGCATACCTCCAGTGGACCATTCATGAGCATGAAACTGCACGAGATATTCTTGGCAAGGTGCGGTATGCAACCGTAGCCACAACCAACGGCGCTGGAATTCCATGGAATACACCGTCTTTTTTGCGTATGACGAACAAGGAAATATTTATTGGTCATCGCATCCTGATTCGGTGCATTCTCAAAACATTGCTGATAATGGCAGAGCATTCATTGTTATCTAGGTTTATATGCCGCATCAAATGTAATCATGATTGAAGATGAGCAAGAAATTAAAAGCGCTCTTTCGCTATTAGGTGAGCGCAGGAATAAGCCATTCCTGCATTCGGAAAAGTTTAGCCATGAAGGTTCTCAAAGAATCTACAAAGCAGTACCCACGAAGTGGTGGATCAATGGCGCTGCCAAAGATGAGGACGGAGACTTTATAAAAGATTATAGAACTGAAGTTAAGCCGTTTTGAGTTATCTGCGCCAATAGTTGCTATAGTTTAGTTATGAAACTTTTACTAACATCTGGTGGCATCACCAACGATTCTATTGCCAAAGCATTCGAGGATCTGGTGGGCAAAAAACCAAATGATATAAAGATTGCCTTTGTTCCCACCGCCGCACACGCGAGCCGGGGCGAGGATAAGGAGTGGCTCATCAATGACTTGTACCGGCTACACGCGCGAGGCTATTACGTCGACATCATCGAACTAACCGCCCTCTCGCAAAAGCAGTTAAGAGCCGCATTTGAAGCAGCAGACGTCATCTTTGTCGGCGGCGGAAACACCTTTTACCTAAGTTACTGGCTGCAAAAGAGTGGCGTAGCAGAGATGCTACCCGAACTGCTCAAGACAAAAATCTATGCGGGTATCAGTGCCGGCAGCATGGTTGCGGGATCGAGTCTGGTGCTTTCTTCACAGGCAGTTAGTAATCCTGATGCATTCAGAGACGAAGACTATGACGAGCTGGGGCCAGCTGGCGAATCGTCCGGGTTTACACTTCATTTTGCTGATCTTATTTTTCGACCGCACCTCAATTCAAAGCATTTCTCTATGGCCAGGATTGATGTGCTGGAAGAAAAGACGAAGAGCCTGAATGCAAAAGTATACGCCCTTGATGATGACTCAGCTCTGAGCATTGTGGACGGAAAAGTTGAAGTTATCTCAGAGGGTGCTTGGGCAGTCTTTAATAAGTAAGTAATTTGACGTATCTATACACATAAGACATACGAGAAACAATTCGCATGGCACTTTTTGGTATACTTGGGTCATGAATTCACCAACTTTGTTTCAATATTGCCAAAAGCTTATTGTTTTATCCGAGGATAGAACCAAAGTGTTACTGGCAAAACGCAAAGGCGAGGCGGACTACGACGACGTCTATTCGTTTATTGGCGGCAAAATGGAAACCACTGACGAAACTATCCTGGCAGGCATGAAACGCGAAAAAGACGAAGAGATCGGCCAGACGGCCCGGGTAGCGGTTTTGCCAAACGAAACCTACAATCTGCTTTTCCGCAAAAAAGACGGTAATAGCATGGTTTTACCGCATATCGCCGGCGTGTTCGTTTCGGGCGATATTACCCTGAATGAAGAGTACAGCGATTACAAATGGGTGGGGATTAATGAGCTGGAAAATTTTGAGCCAAAGATCGAAAATATTCCCGAACTGACCGAATGGGCCCGGCGCAAACTTGCTGGCAGCGACGCAAGTCAGCTCGTCCAAATATAGGGCAAAAGCCACCCGCCAAGCTCGTTAAGCGCACCTAAAGAAAAATCCGCTATAATAACCTCATGAAAAAGACCTATTTGCTTCCAGTAACCATCATTTTTCTGGCCATCGCAGCACTTTTGGTCGTGTTGATCGTTTCTTCTAACCAATCACCCCAAAAATACACCAAAGAACAGACCGAGGCGAAGCTCGCTGATCTCAAGAAGTACACCGACGCGCTCCATCTTACCAACAAAGAACAGGTCTACAATAACAGCACGGCCTTGGGTTGCTTTGAAGACGAAGCCGACAAAGTGCGCACCGGCGTCGGCGATTGCACACTCAGCAGCACCCATATCTACAAACTAGAGGGCAGCTACCGCGAACACGGTAAAGAAATCTTGGCCTTCCTTAAAGAAAAAGGCTTTGACTTTAGAAAAGGCGACAAATACAAAGCCGAAACCGAGCAAAAGCTCAACGATACCTCCATAGCCGACAACATGTCGAACGGCGAGCCAATCATGATCGAGCTCTATAACAAAGAAGAAGATGCACGCGTGATGTTTAGCCTAGGTGGCCGGGACCAAGTAATACCCTATCCTGATGATCCTGAAACCAGCAGACTCGCTCCCGACCAATTGGTCGCCATGCTGCAATTCTACAAACCCTAGGGCTTAAAACCCCACTTAATATACCTACGATGGCGGAACAGACCCACGTTGCCCGTGCCGCTAATTAGTCTGGTCGTCCCCTGACAACCTTTTGACGATTCGGAGGTATGCGGCAAAGTCTTTTTCGTCTACCTTGCCGAACAGCAACCGTTCCGTGGCATCTTGTAATTGCCGATCGATCACCGGAACTTGCTCGGTACCTTTTTTGGTAACCACCACCAAGCGTGCCCGGGCATCCTCTTTGTCGACATAGGCATTCACCAAGTTTTTGGCTTTTAGCTCATTAACAACGGCTGTAATGTAGGTACTTTTTACATTAAATCGAGCAGCTAGTTCGGTGATGCGGATGCCGCCAGCCGGGTGCGCATCAAATATGGTACCAAGCACAAACCAACCCATGACGGTCAGGTCATGGTCGCCAAGAACCTGCTGCCGGAGCACACTGAGCTTGCGCGAAAAAAGCATATCGGCCATCCCGATTTCGTATGATTTTGTCTGGTGTAATGCCTGCTTGATCGACATAGCTTCTCCGTATTATTAAACAAATATTAACATTTAATTATATAATTCACCACGTTCAATGCCGGTATATGAACATTGATTTAAAATCATACATCCCCCGCAATCTGTTGGCAATTATTAATAATGGAAGCCTAACCAAGAAAACGGCATCCTTCACGGAAGGGATCGTAACAGTGGCAGGAGGTATGTGCAACTAAGTTGCTGTAATCGCCTTGGTCGCCAGCAATAAGACAAGAAGCGCACCGAGCCCTAAGCGATAGATGATAAAAATACTGTAGCTGTGCCCCGAAATGAACTTGAGCAGCCAGGAAACCGCACCGTACGCTACCACAAAACTAACAATTGTGGCCGTAATTGTCGGCCCCCAGCCTACGCCATCTGCAATATTCTGGTATTCGGTAGTAGCCTGCAAAATAGCCGCCGCACCAAGCGCCGGAATCGATAAGAAAAATGACAGCTTAGTAACCGCTACTCTGTCCAGCCCACGCAGCAAACCAGCCGACATTGTCGCACCCGACCGTGAAACGCCAGGAATAAGCGCCAAACACTGCGTAATTCCAATAATCAAGGTATCGCGCCAGGTAGTGTCTGACAAATGTCGGTTTTGGCGTCCCGCATGATCGGCGAACCACATCATGCCGCTCCACAAAATGAGAGCCCCCGCCACCACCCACAGACTGCGGAGTGTCGTCTCTATCTGGTCTTTAAAGAGCAGCCCGATAATACCAACCGGCATTGACCCTAAAATCACCGCCCAACCAAACCGATAGTCCCGGTTTTTGCGCCTTTCAGCATGCAGCAGACCGCCTAACCATGCGCCGGAAATCCGCACAATATCCCGCCGCAAATACAACACCGTAGCCAGCACTGCTCCCACCTGGATAATCGCCGTAAAGGCAGTAATATCCGGATCGTTGATTGAATATCCCAGCAGTTTCTCCAGGATCGTTAAATGTCCCGTACTAGAGATAGGTAAAAATTCGGTCAAACCTTCGACAATACCCAATAGGATCGCTTCTAAAATATGCATGTCATCATTATAGCAGCGTGCATTTTTAATCTTTTCAGCCGCCCAATGCGCTATACTGACCGAATGAGTGAATTACGACTAGATGGAGAGTGGGATAGCACGTACCATTACGGGGAGCACGGCGAACATAGCAGTAAGCATGTTATGGTCTTTGAATACGACAGTTTAATTGGCCAAAGCTTGCCCCAAGAGGATGGTTCTGAGGTTAATATGGCGCTGCGTCATGACCCGAAAAATAACGTACTCACCGGTTTTTGGCAAGAGGCAACCTCTCCAACCGGCACATATAAGGGCGACATATTTCATGGTGCACTTCAGCTTATCCTTAACGACACCCTGACAAGGGCCGAGGGTGAGTGGGTTGGCTTTGATAGAGCTCGTTCCACTGTAGGCCATGGTAAATGGGTGCTTGAAAAATGCAGGTAGCCGATATGAGGTTACTGCTATCATATAGACATGAGCAGGCACGAAGATTTTTTGATTGACATCGTCGATAGGTTGGGAGGGATGACCGGTCAGAAACGGCGTGCTGAAATAGACAAATCTACCGACCTGTGTCATGGCGTATATGTGCTGGTGATGACTCCTGATATGCAGCCAATTTTAAGCAAAATCCCACACCGTATCGACCTGCCTAATTTACACGCCGGTACATTGGGCGCAACTGTCGCCACTATGCGGCGCCACTGCGAAACCGCCGACCAGGCCGCACAGCGGGCGCTAGCGCGGGAAGTATCTATTACCAATGTGAGGCCAGTTCACAAACACGATCATTTTATTGAATTTCCCGGCGGACGCAAAGCCTACATCGGCATTTATTTTGCGGTTCATGCCCTGCCTGATTCGTTTAGCATGACAGACATTCAGGATCTCATAGTCCTCTCCCCTAAAGAATTAGATAGACAAATGGCCGACGCTCCCGAGACAATCGCGCCCACCCTTGCCTTTATTTGGAGAAAATATGCAAACAATTTTCGACCATCACCCACCCGTTGAGGCGCTTATACTTTTGGCGCATAGGTTTTTATTGTAGGCTTTAGTGATGAACGCAAATGCAGAAATCTTACTTGTACGCAGCGACGGAGCTGTTATTTTACAGGTTCGGGATGACAAACCGGGCATTTCCAACCCTGGCCTTATCGCCAGTTTTGGCGGACACATCGAAGACGGTGAAGAACCGCTCGACGGCGCAGTTCGCGAAATTAACGAAGAAACCAACTTGGGCCTTACCAAAAACCAGCTACAGCCCTACCGTACCTGTCACAAAACAAAAGAAGTCCACGGCGAAGATTGGGATGTCTATTATTTTGCCGCCTCGAACGTGAGCGAAGAAGGCCTAAAAGTATACGAAGGCGCCGGCTACACCATAATCCGGAACAAAAAAGAGTTGGCCGAGGCCAAAACCACCACTCTCCTACGCGAGGTCCTAACCGACTATTTTGATGGCTTTAGGAAGTTCGTCTTTTTCCCCGATATGAGCGACGAGACGTTCCAGAGCATGTTTGAGGCGCACTATGCCAAGATTACGGCAGGTAAATCGCCATCAGACAACCCCATTGGCTTGGCCTGCACCGGGTTGGTGGCGGCGGGAAAAAGCACTATCACTCAGCCACTAGCTGACCAGATTGGCGCAGTTCGCGTTTCGACCGACTTCATCCGCGAAGAGTTTTATCAGGCGGGGCATAATTTTAAACGGATACGGCAGTTTGTAACCACTCTCATCAACCGCCTGATTGCCAAAAAATACAACATCTTTCTGGACTTTAATATCTCGACCAATCAACCGACGCTCGACGACCTGCTGGCTGGCGGCTTTCGCATTTTCGTCGTGCATGCCAACCCACCCGAATCATTCATCAAAGACAAGATTCTCAGCGGCAACATGAAGCACGAGCTCAGCTTTTTTCCCAAAGACGAACACCTGTACACTTCCATGCTCGGCTGGCGCGACGACCACCTTGCCGCACTGCCCGTACTCCGCCAAAGATATGGCATTTGGTATGAAGCCGACACCTCGCGCGGCGACTTGGTTGACGTGATCGCCGACATGAAGCAAAAACTTGCCGCCGATTTGCAGTCAAGGCACTAGCATAGTAAGATATACTTTTTTAAGGAGTTCTATGCACCTGCCCGAAGTTCCCCATATATATGATATGTACGCCCAAGATAACGCAAGAATGCAGCATTTTAGAGATGTGGTCAGCCCTTGGCTCGACTCGAAGCCTGGCCAAAGATTACTCAAACAATTAGAACCTCTTGCCGAGCTTATCATAGAGGAGCCCGAGGTCGATAAGATTCCAAAAAAGTACGCCCATGAATTTTCTCTGGGACATAAATTCGATGATGAGCAGCTCGCTCACGGTCCGCGTCACATCGGCCATCTTATTGGCGCAGCCCTACGTGAACAAGCACTGACCATAAGTAAAGGCGACTATTTCGTCACGCCCGTACTTCCTGACACGTTTGCAGTGTCGCGGCGTGTCCCGGAAAATGTCGTTTTGCTCGCCAAAGGAGCCAATGATCACCTAAACTCTCTCCCCCCAGCTACGGAGGCAAAGTTAGCGTGGCGCGTACAAGCTCCAACTTCTCGCAACTCACGGCAAGCGATATTCACTCTAGTAGGTCGCAGGATCATACCACAAACCGACAAGATCGCATTGACCCTTGCCGAGTTTGGGCGCGGAACGGAATAACTGTAAAGAAAGTCACGGTCTCCAGCTCTTCTTCAGCTTAATATTTAAGTTACAGGAGGGAAATATGCCGGAACTCAAAAAAGATTACACGAGTAAAAATACGTTTTGGAGAAACTGGGGCGCCGCGATTATTCTGGCCGTCTTTTTTTTAGTTAGTTGGGGCGGGCAGTTCGCAACCCAATTAACTGTCGAGAAACAACAGAGCGAACAGCACAATCAGACCTTCCAAATGAGTGAATTTTGGCCGCAGTTTTGGAGCTCAACGCTGGAAAACTGGCAATCAGAATGGCTCCAGCTGTTTATGCAGGCACTGCTGATCTCTGGTTTTTCGGTCTATATCTTCCGTAAACAAGACGAAGAACACTTTAAAACGCAGCTCATGATCGAGGAGCTCAAAAAAGAAATCTGCGGCAGCAAAAAGAACTAACCCTCGCGCCGATCGCCCGGACCAGCTCGACGGTGTTCAATAAAAAGTTGGGCGCTAGCGAGAGCTTCAGGACTTTTTGTCTCATATGCCGCCTGTTATTATCTACTGACAGCAAATCGACATCTGTTAAATTAGTAGAAATTTTTACATTTGTTTGTGTTGTGTTTTTTATACAATGCAGACAATAAAGAAGATGAATGGATTTATACATCATGAGCAGGCGATTTGCTTCGGTTCTAGTGGGTAAAAATAAATGGGTTTTACGAACCGCGATAACGATAATAGTGGTCATACTGGCCTTTCCTTCGTTCGCGACAGCGCACCAAATCCCAGGCAACTGCAATGGCAACCGTCTCAATGTTTCGATCATCAAAGACAAGACAAATGTGTACCAAGGCGACACGCTTACCTACACCGTAACGGCTAACAATATCGACTCGGGCAGTTCTCTGGCCTGCGATATCACCAACTCTACAATAGACGTCACACTGCCCGCGCCAGACGGCACACCCAGCGGACAAGTGGTGAACATCGTGACAGCATATAACTTCCCGGCCGGAACAACTACCCAAATTCTGGGCACAGTGCAGTACATAGTAAATGTTAACCCCGGCGTCATCGATATTGTAGCGCAAGTATCTGCCAACGGTACGCTGCACGATGCGCCGGTTGACCATTCAGCGCAGATTATTAAAACACTCGGGACTTCAGTCCTGGTGGCGACGCCTCCCGCTTCAACGCCAACGCCAACGCCCACCTCCGCGCCGAATCTCCCCAAACTGCCCAACACCGGAACGGCAAGGTCGTGGTAGCCAAAAAAATATTTATCATATTCTGCATTACCTTCTCGATAGTCGGACTAATCGGATGGATTATGTTGCGCCCCGGCATTACACCAAATACGAGACTTAGGCCGCCCGACGTTTCGCAGACCCAGGTAAGCGCAAAACGAGCGCCGCCAACCAAACAACCACGCATGTCGCTCGCGCCCAGCGAACCACGTCATATTGCGATAGAGAAGCTAGGCATTGACGCCGAGGTTGTTGGCGTAGGCTTAACAAAAACCGGCGAGATGGAAGCGCCCGAACAAAAAGACATGGTTGGCTGGTACAAAACCGGTTACTTGCCGGGCAGCCTGGGTAACACCGTCTTGGCAGGCCATTACTGGCACAAAACCGGACGCGGCATCTTTTACGACTTACAAAAACTTATGCCTGGCGACATAATAAAGGTCACCACCAATCAACGAATAGTATATTTTCGCGTCGAATCTTCCAAAACACACTCTGCCGACGATATATCGGCAGAAGTCTTTGGCCCAAGTAACACTGCCCGCCTTAATCTAATAACTTGCACCGGCCCCTGGATGGAAAAAGAGCAGCGCTACCGCGACCGTTTTGTCGTGTTCACGACTTTTGACCGCGAAGAACCACTACCTGCCATTTAGTCGATTTCAATATCACGGTGATTAAGCCGGGAAATACCGATAGCCACCAAAACAATCCCGCCCCCGAACATCAAACCTGTCGTCAACCACCTCGGTTCAGCCGCAGGCAGCAGCGCCATATGGTGCAGTATCGATGTATTGAGCAACACGCGGTTAAAGTGCAGCAGCGTCCCAATCATTTCCATCAAAAACGACCAGCCGATATAGCCGTACAGAACGCTGGTCATGAGCCGCGGCCAGAACCCTAATAGGGCAATGCCTAATCCCAGCAAAAAGAACGCAGGGATTATGGCAAACAATGACGCACGCATAATTTGCCACCAATCCACCCCCGTCTGCTGGATCTGGCTGGCAATAATACAGGCTAAGGCCGCTGCCAGCGCAGCCAACACTAGAGCAATTACAACCAGTCCGCCCCTCCCTGTAAATAACCTCCAGCGTCGCACCGGTTGCACCAAAAAGTTATCAAGGTAGCCGGATGCTTCGTCTTCGCGCAGTGTGTTCAGCAGACCGACAACCATCACCATCGCCAGAATGGCGCACATAAAAAAGCCGATGCCCATGAATGCCGCGGCAGCCTGCGTTTGCTGCGCACCGAGTTCACCCGTAAAGCGCTGTAGCGTATCAGAACTATTTAGGACGGTACTGGCCGGTTTGGCAAAATTTCCGAAGATGAGGCCTGCAAAGGCGAAGGCAAGCGTCCAGCCGAGTAGTGCGCCACGGTTGAGGCGCAGTGCCGCCGTCCATGCCGTACCCAGCAGTCCAGTGTGAGCCGGAGCCGTGTTGCGGTCAGCAACGAGACTCGCGCCCATGTCGCGGCGGCCAATGACCCACAAGCCAGCAGCTACCAGAAGTCCGGTCAATCCTGCCAGCGGCAAAAGCCATGGCCAATTATTATCCGTTAGGGAGTGCACATGCTGCGCCCAGCCAAACGGCGTGAGATCCAGCAACCAGCGCGCATCCACTACCGCGCTGCCGATCGCCCGCATAGCAAAAAACACTGCAAACGCCACGCCAGCCATCGCTGCCGCCTGTCGCCGCGTAGCTGCCAGCTGGCTCGTCCAAAAACCAACGGCCATAAAGGAGGCGGCCAACGATGCTAATGTAAGAGCAAAGATGATACTGCCTGTCATATCAAAACCGCTGTCTTGACCACGGCCCCCAAGCCAGATACCCGCTGCCGCAACAATAGTAAACAGTCCGAGTCCCGTCGCCAAAGATGCGAGCGTCTGGAGTGCGCTGCGGCGCGGCGTCGTCTGCCCGGACAGAAAGAATTCGCTGCGCCCGCTTTCTTCTTCGCCGCGAAAATAACGCGTTGCGGTCAAAAGTCCCCAAATGGTCGCCATGGGTGCTAGCAATCCCATCGTACGCCAAGCCGTAAAACCGCTGACGATTTCCAGGTGGTATGGCACACCGATCAAAACCATGACGCCGGTGTTTTTACTAAAGGTCGAGACCAATGCCGCCCGCGCGCCCGCGTCCAAGTCACTGTAGCCAATAGCCGTGGCCGCAATCGACGCGCCAAAAATAAACGCCCATATCAGCGCCCCCTTAAATGTCCGCCGAAAAACAAAACGATACAAAACGCCGCGCATCTATTTGCCCTGCGCGCCCTGCTCTTCGCCATACAACGACAAGAATAATTCTTCCAAAGATGGTTCGCGGCTCAGCAGGCTTTTGGGCCTGGCCGGCGTCAGCACTTCCAGCAGCGGGGCGATAGTACCGTTCACCTGAGCAGTCAAAGTATTGCCAGTGACGTGCACATTGCTCACGCCTTTTATGCCTTTACATACTGGAGGCTTACCCTCAAACGTCGCCTCAATAGTCACTGCCGAGAGATGACGCATTTCCGCTAAGGTACCGAGCTCGACCAATTTGCCCGCACGCAAAATCGCCACGCGGTCGCAGAGCGCCTCCACTTCGCTGAGTACATGAGACGATAGAAAAATAGTCTGACCACCGGCCTTGGCTTCGTGCACGCATTCGCGAAAAGCCTGGCCCATAATCGGATCCAGGCCACTCGTCGGCTCATCCAATATTAACAGATCAGCGCGGGACGAAAACGCCGCGATCAGCGCGATCTTTTGATGGTTTCCCTTAGAATATGTGCGCACTTTTTTGCTTGGATCAAACCGGAATCGTTTGATAAGTTCTGTGCGATATTTCCGGTCCACATTGCCGTGGATATTGCCCAACAAATGCAAGGTTTCTTCGCCCGTTAGTGATGGCCAAAAATGTGCCTCACCAGGTACGTAAGCGATATGGCGGTGCGCAGCCACTTTATCTTTTGCAGCATCGATCCCAAAAATTTCGGCGCGTCCAGAACTTGGCTTGATCAAACCCAAAAGCAATCGAATAGTCGTGGTTTTGCCCGCGCCATTCGGCCCCAGGTAGCCCAACACTTCACCTTTTTTCACCTCCAGCGTCAGCGAGTCCAGCGCCGTGGCATCACCGTAACGCTTGGTCAGCCCCTCTGTCCGAATCGCAATATCCATGTTTCCCCCGAAAAAATAACCTTAGATATATCGTCTCAGAAAACAGCTGTGACCACAATGAACTTAGGCTATTTTAGATAAAAGGCCGACGAGCATCTTGTGCACATCATGCACTTGTTGAACATAAGAAGCAGCCAGCACGGGATCCGGTTCTTCGGACAAAAAGACCAAGGCCAGCATGGTTGCCGTATCCAGGCGAAAGATAGCTTCAACCAGAACTGGGACCTCTGGCAGTGGGCGAACCGATTCGTAGCCGCGCAGGAATTCCGGCCCCGTTTCGTGGGTGACAGCGGCGCGGGCCAGTTCGAGGGAAGGATGTCCAATTAGCGCGTTACTCCAATCGAGCAGCGCAACAATCTTGCCGTTTTGGGTACAAAAATTGGCTTGCCTAAAATCCATGTGCAACAGTTGTTTGGTCTGGCGCGTGGGTTCGAGTGCTGCTCTGAGCCGGTCTTTTGCCGGCAACTCTGGGAGGTCTGCAGTAAGCGAAGTAAGTTCATGCCAGCGCCGGTGCAGCCGCTTGGCGATAAGTTCCGGTAATTCCATATCCTCCTGAGCGCTCAAGTGCAGATCAGGCAGTGTGAGTGAATGAATCTTTGCCAGCAAAACGCCACGTTCAAATTCATCTGCTTTGCTGTCGTCACTTTCTACATAAGACATAACCAGGGCATCAAAACCTTGAACCTGAATGGCTTGGATGGGATTGGGAATCTGAGTAATTCCTTGAGCTTTAACGTGGCGCATAAGCGCAAATTCCTGGTCGATCAACACACTCGAATCAATATGCGCATCATTTACATTAGAAAAAACGCGGTCTTTAGGAACCTTAATCGCCACCTTGCCGGACGGCAGTTCGGCTCCAAAGATATAGAATTCATTGCCACTGCCTACTTCGGTAATGATTTGGACTTTTAATTGCTCGCGCAGCGTGTTCAGCACCTCTTCTCTGATGGTTGGATCGTCAAGTTCGTGCAT
The DNA here is from genome assembly GCA_964610985.1 of uncultured Candidatus Saccharibacteria bacterium. Lineage (GTDB taxonomy): Bacteria > Patescibacteriota > Saccharimonadia > Saccharimonadales > UBA4665 > JARIHD01. Next base: position 15,196 of record CAZSZJ010000004.1, read on the forward strand.
AGCCACATCGTAGCACAGCATCCCCGAATGAATGGTACTATAAAAGCATGAGAACAATATGGGCAGGATCAATCAGTTTCGGACTCGTTAACATTCCGGTAAATATGTATAGCGGAACGCAGCCGCACCAAGGCATCGACCTGGACATGCTGCACAAAAAAGATCATTCGCCGATTCGCTTTGCGCGGATTTGCCGCAAAGAAGGCGAGGAAGTGCCGTGGGACGACATCGTCAAAGGCTACGAATACCGTGACGGCGACTACGTGGAACTCACCCAAAAAGACATGGAAAAAGTGGACGTTAAAAAACGCCAAACCATCGACATCAAACATTTTGTGCACGAAGGTGAAATCGATATCCGCTACTACGACAAACCGTATTATTTGGAACCGAACAAAGGTGGTGACAAAGCTTATTCGCTGTTGCATGCCGCCCTGGACGAATCCGACAAAGTTGCCTTGGTAACATTTGTCCTGCACGAACGCGAACACCTGGGTGTCATAAAACCCGTTGGCAAAGCCCTGGTTTTGAACCAAATGCGCTATCCGACTGACCTGCGCGAAGCCACCGAGCTCAAGTTCCCATCAGATAAAGACGTCACCAAAGATGAACTCAAAATGGCGCTCAAACTCATCGACCAGCAAACCGGCCATTTTATTCCAGAGGATTACCGAGACACCTACACCGAAGAGCTCGAAGACCTGATCAAAGCGAAAACTAAGGGCAAAAAGGTCACCGGTAAACCAGTCAAGGAACCCGAGCACACTCACGCCAAAGACCTAATGGCCGCCCTCAAAGCTAGTCTAAAAGAAGGCAAGTAACGGAGGCTGTTCGGTGGGATTAGGCAAATATTTCCGCAAACGAAACTTCCGGGACACACCGGAGCCAAAGGGCAAGGACGGCCGGAAAAGCAGCAAAAAACTGCGTTTTGTCGTGCAAGAACATCACGCTTCGCGTTTGCACTATGATTTTCGTCTGGAGCTCGACGGCGTGCTCAAAAGCTGGGCTGTGCCCAAAGGCCCATCGCTCAATCCGCACGACCGGCACCTGGCCATGCAAGTCGAAGACCATCCTTTTGAATACCGGAAATTCGAAGGTGAAATTCCCGAAGGTAACTACGGCGCAGGCACAGTAATTATTTGGGACGAGGGCACATACGAACCGCGCGCCGAAACGGACGACGCCGAAAAAACGCTCCGCGCCGAACTCAAAAAAGGCCACCTCACTTTTGTGATGCACGGCAAAAAGCTAAAGGGCGAGTTTGCGCTGCTCAAAATGCACGGCGACGACACGGACGAAAAAGCCTGGTTGCTCGTCAAAAAAGGCGACGAATACGCTTCGGAAAACACGGACATAACCGCACAGGACCAGTCAGTTAAAAGCGGTAGACGCGTCGACGACATTGGCGACCACATGACCCATCCAGACCTCGAAGCGTACCCCAAAGTCAAAAAACCATGGCTCGTCCACCCCATGCTCTGCACGCTCATCGAAGAACCATTCAACAAACAGGACTGGATTTTCGAAATGAAATGGGATGGCTACCGCGCCGTCGGCACAAAACACGGCAGCGATGTTGACCTATATTCGCGCACCGGCAATTCGTTTATCGATGCGTATCCACCGGTAGCCGAAGCCATCCGTAGCCTGAAGCACGATGTTATTTTGGACGGCGAAATCGTAGTCACCGACAGTGAGGGCCGCCCGCATTTCGAACTCCTGCAAAACTGGCGGCGTGACCACAGTGGTTCGCTGCATTATTACGTCTTCGACATTTTATGGTTCGGCGGCCGCGACGTCCGAACCATGCCTCTAATAGCACGCAAAAAACTCCTCCACTCTGCCGTACACGGCAGCGAACTCATCCGCTACAGCGACCATGTGCAGGCCAAAGGCATCCCCCTCTTTAATAAAATGCAGGAGCAGGGACTTGAAGGCGTGGTGGCCAAAAAAGCCGACAGCCAGTACCACGAAAACCAACGCGGCGAAACCTGGCTGAAGGCCAAAACGCACCTGCGCCAAGAAGTCGTCATCGGTGGCTTTACCGAACCGCGCGGCACCCGCCAGCACTTGGGTTCACTTATCGTCGGCGTCTACGACAAAGGCCAATTCAAATACGTCGGCCATTCCGGCGGTGGCATCCCGGACAAACTGCGACAGGATTTGCGTACCCGGCTAGAGCGCATCGAACGCCGCACCTCGCCCTTCATCACCGAGCCCAAACCAAACGCGCCAGTGCACTGGGTTCGCCCCGAACTAGTCTGCGAAATGAGTTTTGCCGAATGGACGAGCGAGGGCTACATGCGCCAACCTCAGTTCGAGGGCCTGCGCCCGGACAAAAAACCATTCAATGTGCACCGCGAAAAAGCCACCAAAGCAGCACCCAAAAACGCCGTAAAGCCGGGCCACGGAGCCCAAGAGGAGAAATTGATGGACAAATCCAAAGAGCAATCAAGCGGTCTCGAACTCACTCACTTGGACAAAGTATTTTTTCCCAAACACAAATATACCAAAGGCGACCTGGTCGAATATTACCGCTCGGTAGCCGACTACATCTTGCCCTACCTAAAAGACCGCGCGCACTCCATGTTGCGCCAGCCCGACGGCATTACCGGCTTTAAATTCTTCCAAAAAAATAATGAACATTTGCCGGATTGGGTACCGTCGGCCGACATTTATTCGGATTCCAACAAAGGTGACCTGCATTGGATTGTAGGCGGAAAACTCGACACACTTCTGTACATGGTGCAGCTGGGAACGATCGAGATCAACCCCTGGAATTCGCGCATCCAACACGCCGACAAACCGGATTGGGCCGTGATCGACCTCGACCCGGAAGGCATCGGATTCGAGGAGGTAATTACTGTCGCCCGCGAAGTCAAAGAGGTCTGCGACCAATGGGGGATCGACTGCTATCCCAAAACTTCTGGCAAAACCGGCATCCATATTTTTATCCCATTGGGCGCAAAATACAGCGCCGAACAAGCCAAAAACCTGGCGCATTTAATTGTACTCGAAGTTAACAGACGTCAACCTAAGATTACCAGCGTCGAACGCATGCCCGAAAAACGCCCCCACAAAATCTACCTGGACTTCTTACAAAACCGCGAAGGCCAAACGCTTGCCGCGCCATATTCCGTACGTCCCACACCCGATGCTACGGTTTCGATGCCACTGCACTGGGACGAAGTAAAGCCGGGCCTTGAACCAACCGACTTTACCATCAAAAATGCGCTGATGCGCCTCAAATTTACCGGTGATCTTTGGAAACCCGTTCTCGGCAAAGCCATCGACCTCCCCAAAATCCTCGAGAAGATCGAACGCTCTACGAACGCCACTACGAATTATTGAACCAACTAACCGTGAATAAAATCACTGTGGGGCTTATATAAACTTGCGTATACTTGCCCCATGACACTGATAGTGTGGTTCCGCAATGACTTGCGTGTGCATGATTTGCCCATGCTTGCTGCTGGAGTGGCTGACGCGGACCAAATAGTACCGGTTTTTATATTGGATGACGAACTTTTAAAAGGAGAGCGGTCTTCTTCAAATCGTAATCGATTTTTGCTAGAGTCGCTGGAAGACCTACGGCTGAGCTTGCGAAGGCGCGGAGGGGAGCTCTTTATTCGGCATGGCAAACCTGGGGCAGAGCTCATAAAACTAGCCAAAAAGACGGGAGCCACCAAAGTCTACTGCACCGCCGACTACACGCCATTTGCCCGCGAACGTGACAAAGAAGTCGGCACTGAGCTCGTAGAAAACAAGATAGATCTGGTGACTTTCTCGGGGCGGTTGGCACTCGACCATCCCGAAAAGGTCTCCACATTAAGCGGACAACCCTGGAAAGTTTTTACGCCGTTTTGGAAGCGCTGGGCAGCTACCGAGCGACGACCAACAGTCAAAGCACCGCGCCATATTGTCGTTCCAGAGAACATTCACGCCGGCGATTTACCAAAACTGGAAACGATTACCACCAAAAAACAGCTGTCGGCCTATGCCGCAAAAGGCGGCGAACGCGCCGGGCGACAACGCTTGCAGTATTTTCTGCAACACGGACTGCACGACTACCACAAAGACTACAGTGATCTGGGAGCGGACGCTACCTCGCGCCTGAGTCCTTATCTGCATTTCGGATGCCTTTCGGTACGCGAGATCGAAACAGTTCTGCCGCCCGGCGACGGCCCAGTAGCGTTTCATCGGCAACTGGCATGGCGCGATTTTTATCATTATATTTTGTGGCACTTTCCGCATAACCTAAAGCACGAGTTTCAGGAACGCTTTCGCGGCCTTTCTTGGAATGAAGATCAAGAATTATTGGACGCCTGGAAAGAAGGCCGCACTGGCTATCCGATCGTGGATGCCGCCATGCGCCAGCTGCGCTGTGAGGGGTGGATGCACAACCGGGCGCGCTTGATTGTAGGATCGTTTTTGACCAAAGACCTCGGCTTGGACTGGCGACACGGCGAAGCACACTTTTTGCAGTGGTTGTGCGACGGTGACAGCGCCAACAACAATGGCAACTGGCAATGGATTGCGAGCGTGGGCGTCGACCCGGCCCCTGTTTTTCGGCGCTTATACAATCCGACGTCACAAGCTAAAACATATGACCCGGATGGGGTGTACATTCGGCGATATGTGCCCGAACTAGCCGAAGTGAGCGACAAGTACCTAACCGAACCATGGCGAATGTCGGACTGCGATCAAGTAAGGAGCGGCTGCGTCATTGGCCGCCACTACCCAAGCCCGATTGTCGACCACCCTACTGCCCGCAAAGCAGCCCTCGAACGCTACGCCAAGAATTGAACCAGCCCAAATCCCACGCAGTATGGCAAAGCACTGGGCCTATAGCGCCCAGTGCGACAAGACCTACTCTCCATTGGCTGGCGAGCGAGTGCTTTGCCATACTGCGTGGGATTTGGGCTGTTCCTTATTTTATTGCGAGATGCCGAGCCGGTAGCCATAGCCGCGGACAGTATTGATGAGGGGATCGCCTTTGAAGGGCTTGTCTACTTTGCCGCGCAGATAACCAATGTACACTTCGACGGTATTTGGTAATACATCCGCATCAAAGTTCCAGACGTGTCGAATAATAGTGTCTTTAGTCAGCAAGCGACCGCAGTTGCGCAGCAAATATTCCAAAAGGGCAAATTCGCGGCGCGATAGCGGAATCAACTGGCCCTCCCGGCGTACTTCGTATGTTGCTGGATTGAGTATGAGGTCGCCATATGTTAGTTCCGTATCCGAATCTTCGGGGCGGCGTAGCAGTGTACGGATGCGCGCCATTAACTCTTCAAAAGCAAAGGGTTTAGCCAAATAATCATCGGCCCCGGCATTCAGGCCTTCGGTACGGTCGCGCATATCATCTTTGGCGGTTAGTAATAATATTGGCGTATGAATCCGCTCATCACGTATGCGGCGGCAAATTTCGACGCCGTCCATATCGCCTGGTAGCGTGCGGTCCAAAATAATCAGGTCGTAGCTCCTACCAAGAGCGGCACCCAAACCATCGTCGGTGTCATATTCTACATCTACTTCAAAAGACTGCATTTCCAGTCCTTGCCGGAGCGCAGTTGCAATTTTGTGATCATCTTCGATAAGCAATATCTTCATCTGTATTACTGTACGACAGATACCTGAGAGCTTGCTGTGCAAAACCCGACACTGCGTGTTGCGCCGCTTCTCAGCAAAACCACAGCCTGAAAATGGTATGGTTATAATATGGGTAAATTCGGTCGCTTCCTTATCTTCTGCTGCGCAGTTGCCGCTATAGTATTTATTTTTATCTGGTACCAAGAAAATCATTCGTCTTCGGCCAGCAACACACACGCCAAGGCAGCATCTCAAGATCCAAATAATTTCCAGGAAATCTACAGGATTGACCGTGCTGGCCTAGATAGGGCCGTAGAGGAAGTGATCGACGCCAATCCCCGCCTCGATATCGGCGTCGCTATCATCGACCTGCAGACCCATCAAACCTACCACTACGGCGAAACCGCCAGCTTTGACGGCGCGAGCATTGGCAAGCTCATTACCGCCACCGCTCTGTTGCACAAAGTAGAAATGAACAAACTATACCTAAACGACCGTATTGGCGACAAAACCGTAGAGGAACTGCTTAAAGCCATGATCGTCGACAGCGACAACGACGCCTGGACCAAACTCAACACCAATCTGACCAAACCGGAGCTCAATCGCTACGCACACATGCTGGGCCTAGAATCCTACATGGCCGAAGATAATACGCTAACCGCCGACAACATCGCCCTATTAATTGCCAAATTTGCCGAACAAAAGCTACTAAACGCCGAGCACAATAGCCTCCTGTTGTCTCTAATGAAAGACGCCGACATGCGAAACTTTATCGTCAAAGCCGTGCCGGACGGCGTAAATGTATACCATAAAGGCGGCTACCTTGACGACCGCCTGCACGATGCCGCCATCATCCAAAAAGGTGACCGGTCATATGTGCTGGTCGTTTTTTCCAAATCCCTGACGGGCAAATACGATTATATTAAGGGGTCGCAGGTGTTTGGCGCGATTACCAAGGCCACGCTCAAAACCTTTTTGGGCATATAAATACTGCCGGGAGAGGTGGAAAAATAACACTTATCCCTTTATACTAAAATTAATTCGCTATGACAGCTCCACCAAACTCCTCATTGCTCGATTTGCTAGTGCAACAGCTCCAGGCCGCTCAGGCTCATGATGAGGGCTTGCGTGCGCGTAACGCCAGCGGCGAGATCATCCAAGTGCCGGGCACTGGCAAGCGCCTTTCTACCGCCTACGAACAGCTGCGCAATGCCGCCGAATACACCGAAGAACATTTGCTGTTGCAGCGCGCTATCCGTCGTTTTTATAAGCGTAGCTTTGCATTTGGCCGCCACGCCAGCAACATCGGGGAGGAACTCATCGTCGAACTTACCCAGGCTGGATATTTACAGGGCGGCTCGTTTAGCAAACAAACCGCGCACACCATAACTACGCTGTCCGATTCGTATTCGCAGACCTTTTCGCGCCTGCGCCAGGCCAACGTAAGCGGCAAAGACGCCAGCGAATGGATATTGTCGCTCCTATCGGTCGAGATCGAAGGCATTCTCAATCCGCATACTCACCACAATGCCATCGCCTACGTCGCCTACCAGCATTACCTCGAGATCTTCCCACGCGAAACGCTCCTGACCGCCCTCAAAGATGAGGTTTCGTACGAGTTATCACTGTATATTGCCGTGCACCAGGCGCTGCTCAAGTCCGACACCGCCGTGGTGCGTTTTGACCTCATGCGCATGTATCAACAAACGCCCGACGACATTCAGGCATTTATCGAATTCAACCGCAGCGTCGATAGTTTGCACACTTCAGAACTGACCGCCCGGTTGCGCCGCGCGGTCAATAAATACGGTGCGCCTATGCGAATTATCAAAAGCATGACCGAAAGCAACTCCAGCCTGCCTGAGCTGCTGGCCAACCGTGACATGTTTTTGGAGGCCTACGACCGTCAGGTTTCGACCGAATACAAACTGGTCGGCCGACGCCTGAACAAAGGTATTATCAAAAGTATTATCTTTATCTTTATAACTAAAGTTGTCATCGGCGTCGGGATAGAAGTACCCTACGATATTTTGGTACTGGGCGAGATTGCCATGGTTCCGCTCATTATAAACTTACTTTTTCCACCCCTGTATATGGCCACATTGCGACTGGGGCTTAAGGTTCCAACGCAGGCAAATGCTTTTGCACTGCGCGATTATGTAGATAAAATTTTGTACACATACGAACCACTAGCCGTTCCGCCCCTGCGGGACGCGGGACGCACCGTACCGCTAATGTCCAAGATTCTGTACAGTTTACTATTTTTGATTCCATTTGCAATTACCGTGTATGTGTTAACGCTTTTGCATTTTAACATCGTGCAAATGGTCATTTTCTTTACGTTCTTGTCGACGGCCAGCTTCTTGGGATTCCGTTTATCCAGCATGATCCGCGAACTCGAGATCATGACCCAGACCGCGCGGCTCTTGTCTACCGTCCGCGACTTCTTTTATCTGCCATTCATTTTGGTCGGGCAGTGGCTGTCCAGCAAATATGCCAAAATCAACGCCGTCGCATACTTTTTGGATATAGCAATAGAACTGCCGCTGAAATCGGCACTTCGACTTCTGCGGCAGTGGACTCGGTTTCTCAGCGAGAAACACGATGAAATGTACTAATCAAATTGACTTTGATTAGTTACGAAAAGCGGGGCGCTCTTCGCGGGGGCGAGCTTCGGCAACAATAATGGTGCGGCCGTCAAGTTCTTTGCCATCAAGCTGGGTAATTGCAGCACGGGCTTCTTCATCGCTGCCCATCTCTACAAAACCAAAGCCCTTGGAGCGGTTGGTGTCGCGGTCCATAATTACTTTTGCTGAAACTACTGTACCAACAGAGGCGAACAAGTCGCGCAGACTGTCATCGGTGGTACTATAGGATAGGGACCGTACAAACAGGTTTGTCACTATATTTTTCCTTTATTTCGCACGAAAGAGGTCCTGGGCAATAAGACACCAGCTAGCTGCTCCTCAAACGAACACTTTATCTTTAACTATTAAACGTACAGAGCAGCAAGGCTGTAACTCGGGTATAGTAGCATATTCCCTGGGATAAACCTATTATTATACTTACTGCGGACAGAAAACTTATATGGTGAACAGGGTCTGTAATTGTTCGCGGGCGATGGGCCGAAAATTGACACCGTTGCCCTTGGCAATCAGATGAGCCTGCAGGATCTTGTATGAGTCCATATCGAACGACCCCTGTCCTTGAGTAAAAATTGGCTCGCAGTACGGCTCTTGTTTGACCTGACCGATGACACACCACTGGTCGACGACAATGCCGGATTGAGTGCTCGTGGTGTCGCCTTCAGTTATAATAATGGGCGAAGAAAACGGCCAATCTTGGATTCGTTTCCGGCTAAAGGCCTCGAGCAGGCGTTGGTTGTATGTGTCTGGCGGCTCTTTTCCGGCGCACGCGCCCATGCATTTGTGCAGCTGATGCATAAAACACGGCCCTTTGCCCTTTTCGGCACCGGTGAGTTTAGGACACAGCATAAAGTCTCTTACCAGACGTTCGATTGCGCTGCGGGCTTTTCCCCGGGTTTGGTATACGCCCAAAATGTCATTATTGGCCGGGTTTATCTCGTCGGCTTCTTCTAGAATAATCTGTAAATAACCTTGGTCGTTTGGTTGGGTTTTGGCGAGCAGCAGTTTTTGGGTACGGCGAAGTTGTTTGTTGTAGAGCGGCTGGAGCTCTTTGACAAGGCGTGATTCGAGCAGGAGCGCACTTAGTTCGCCGGCCGTTTCGTGTACGCGGACATTTCGGATATGCTGAGCAATCTTGAACTCGTTGACGTGTTCGTGGTCGCTCGTAAAATGCGACATTACGCGCTGTTTGACGTGCACACTTTTGCCAACGTATAGCGGGTAGCCTTTGTCGTCTTCAAAGATGTAAACGCCGGGCGTATCCGGCAGATTAGCCAGGATTTCGGGTGCAAGGCCCTTCGGAAGTGTTGGCTGTTTGAGCTGCCTGGCAAGTGCAGCCTGCAGAGCTTCTGCATCAAAACTTTGCTGGACGTGCTGAATAAAGTCCCACAGTACGGCGGCATCGTCATAGGCACGGTGACGGCGATCGGCTTTAAATCCATGACGCGTAATAAGGCTCTGCAGTTTGTGGCTGCGCTCCTCTGGATAGAGCGTACGCGACAGGCGCATAGTGCATAGTTGTTTTGGCCGGAAGTCGCGGCCGAGGCGTTTGAATTCTTGCTTAAGGAACGCGTAGTCAAACCGTACGTTGTGAGCCACAAAAACCGCTCCCTCGAGGAGTGCGTACAGCTGGTCGGCGATACCCGCAAAAAGCGGCGCGCCCTTTAGATCGGCAGCGGTAATGCCCGTCAGACCCGTAATAAACGCCGGCAATTCAGCTTCGGGGTCAATGAGCTGGTTGATACTGTCTGTTATTTGGCCGCTTTCTACCCTGATCGCAGCAACCTCAATAACCCGGCCTTTTATGTGGCTGAGTCCGTTTGTCTCGATATCGACAAAAACCAGTGGCCCATCTAACACGTTCACTATATTAATTATAACTGGCTTGGCAACTGTGTGGGTTCGGCCGTGGTGAGCGGGCGTAAATATTGATGCATATAGAGCGAACCAGTGGCCAAAAGTAGCGGCTCGGGGCGCGCCATGAGCGCAGCGAACGCTTGCTGGAGGTCGGAGATTTCTTCTACCGAAGAAATGCCTGCATCGCGGGCGACGGCCGCGACTTCAGAGGGATCATGCCAGCCATGTTTGTTTTCTGCAGGAGGTATAGCGGCAATACAGTGATCCGTCAAAGGCTGGAGTTCGGCGAGCAGATCTTTGACTTGTCGGCCGCCGCTCAGACTAAAAGCTACCAGGGCGGCAAGCCTTTGGCCCCTAAAACGGGCGGCAATGCTTTGGCTGAGCGTATGGATTTTTTGCGCGTTATGCGCGCTGTCCAAGATGACCATCTTCTGACCGACGTAACGGATTTCCATCCGAGCCGGGATATGGACTTTTGCGGCGGCGTCTTTCGCCTCTTTACTGAGCGGCTCTTCCCTGCCTTGGCGTTCAAGCGCAAAGCCAACCGCTTCGGCGGCAAGGCCAAAATTGCGGCGTTGGAACAGGGGCAAAAACTTTACTCCTGCCGGAACCTGGGTCAGGATGTGTAGATCGGCCTGCTTTTGCCTGCATGTCGCTTCAAAAACATCCATAACTTGCGGGTTTTGCTGGTAGCAAAAGACCGCATTGGTGCGACCAATAATTCCCGCTTTGTTGGTAGCGATCTCGGTAAGTGTATTGCCCAGCACATTAGTATGGTCAAAACCAATATCTGTAATAACACAGATCTTGTCCGGACGACGGATGACATTGGTAGCATCAAGCGTACCACCCAATCCTGTTTCGATAACCATGCAGTCGACGCCCTGGCGTACAAACTCCCAGTAGCCAAAGGCGTACAACAGTTCGGCATAAGTGAGTTCGATACCACTCTTTTTGACTTGCTCAATGAATACCGCAAACTCATCACAAAATTCGCGTTCGGCCAATGGCGTGAGGCCAATCTGGACGCGTTCGTTGAGACGTTCGAGGTGAGGAGAGATGAGAAGGCCAGTGCGCAGGCCCGTTTTTTCGAGCAGCGAAGCGGTGTAGTAAGCCGTAGACGTCTTGCCGGACGTGCCTGCGATATGGATTGCCGGAATTTTATCCTGGGGATTGCCCAAAAAATCCATAAATGCCTGCACGTGATCCAATGTGTAGGCACGCCGTTTGACTAGTTTACTGGGCCAAAATGGCTCGAGCGCCGCTTCGACGGCGGCCAAGTCGGCAAAATAGTTCATTCGCTCTATTATGGATCAACTTCGCTATTTTGGTCAAAAATGACAACGTTTGGCTGCTTTTCTTTTTCCAGGATCATGGATATTTTCATGCGCGAACATGGATGTGCGTTGAGATCGCAGATGGCTTCTTCGCTAGTTGTTGGCTCGTATGCGTAGCAGTGCAGTACCGGCGCGTTAGAAAACTGCGGGTGGTCGTTTTTGGTGCAAGAATCGTTGGGTGACCACAATGGATCTTGTATGGTCTTGACATCAAAGCCATTTTTTTCTAAAAACGAAGTATCGTTGAGCTGGTCGCGCGTGGGATACGAATTGTGAGCAACGTAGTAGTCGGACAAGTCGTTCAGGAGTGAGGACAGATGCTCTTTGCGCGCCCTGTCGCGCTGTTGCCGAGCCATTTCTGCCTTATTGAGACCATTAACGATCATGTAGGCGCCTATGCCGATCGCCACAAATAACACCAAGATAATCGACAAAATGATAAATGCTCGGGTGCGGTTAGGCGCAGGTTCTTCGATGACATCACGACTCCCGGAGGGAACTTGAGGCGGCTGGGATTGCATAGGCTGCACCCAAGTTTGCGTGGGCCGCGTCTGCGGTTGAGGCAATGCGGTAGCCGCTTCGGCAGAGCGCGGAGCCATCGACTGCTGTTGAAACGGTGCAGATTGCTGTCGGGCAAGACGAAAGGCAGCGTCAACCCAATCAACGGTCCAGCCACGCTGAAGTAATGCGGTGCGAATAGTCGACTCGGGAATGCCTCGATCCAACTCCTGCGCAATATAACGAGCCAGCTGCTCAAGTGTCGGGTTCATTTGTTCTTAATAGTACCCCCTTCTCGCCAAAATTTCCAGTGAGGCCGACGTTTTGACTCCTTTGACCGCCAGCGGTGCGAGGCATTGAGCACATCATGTCGCCATTCATAAAGTGCATAGCTGCCCAGTCCAGCCACTACGACAGCAATAACTCCCCAGCGCATAGCAGACTGTTCCTGCCCCGATACGTCCTCTACTGTAGCAAGTGCAAATCGGTGCTGCGGCCTGCTTACGGCAGCGGTTGGTTTCGGTGCTTCGCACCTGACCTTCAGGACATGGCTTGGGGCCGACAGGAGTGATCACGACATTGCGACACCTGTTAGTTTCCGGGTTGCGCTCCTGACCAAGCTTGCAAGCGGCCGGCGTAGAGGCAGTCGCAGTCGCTACCGCCCGGCAACGACCCGTTTCGGTATTTCGCACTTGTCCCGGCTTGCACGGTTCCGGTAGTGGCACGACAACGGCCTGTTTCGGGATTTCTTTCTTTGCCCGCAGGACATTCGTCCGGTAAATGAGCTGCCGCCCATGCTATGTGCCAACTGCCGTGCATTTTTCCTTGTATCCAGTGCCTCATGACGGCGCATTATTACACGGGTTCGTCCCGAAAAACCAGCCGGACTAGAACAGGATTAGGGTGAAATTTCGATGGGCAGCAACTGACCCGGACAGTCCGACAACACGCGGGCCATGGCGTCATGCTCACCGCTCGTTATCCATAGGTTGTATTTGGTCTTGACCGCAATCTGCCGCGCCACATACCGGCAGCGATATGCTTTGTTGGGCGGTAGCCAGGTAGCAGTGTCGCTATCACCCTTTGCATTATTGGTCTTTCCGTCAACCGCCAGCAGGTTGAGCGGATCATTGGCCAACGCTCGACGCCGCTCGGCGTCCAGTTGCTGCGCGCCTTTTTGCCATGCGTCGGATAGTGCGACTACGTGGTCGATCTGCACATCATCGCTCGTATCCGCCCCACGCTCAAAGAGAATTGTCTTGCCGGTGTAGGGGTCTTCGAGCGTTCCTTTTATAACAGTGCAATCTGTGGCAGAGCGTAGCTCTTCGTTTTGCATGTCGCGGGCCAGAATATAATTGCGCACGTCGCAGTTACCCAAATCTTGCCAACCCTTGCCAAACTGCGACCGCGCATAGCCTGTCTTTGCGGCCCGGCCTTTCACGCTTAACTTGTTAAGTGAATCGAGCGCCGGCGAAGAGATGACTTGTTGCGGTTTTGGTGCTTCAGCAACTGGCTGACTTTCTTGCCGTAATGCACCGACCATGGTTGCGCCCAGCGCGACCAGCGAGACCAGGGCGGCAGCAATCAGGCGACGGCGACGGTTTTTATTCATCACCCATACTGTAGCAGAGGTTGGTGCTGATGCACATAAAAACCGGCCCGGTTAGGGGGCCGGTTTGTTGTTAGACGATCCGGTTACTATTCTACAATAACGTCGCTCGCTCGCACAAACATCGTGCGCTGGTTGTACCAAATCTTGATGAACTTATCGTTGCCACGGAAGATCACATGGTCGTACGGTGCACTCGAGTCCACTGTCCAATCATAGAAATAGTCGGTCGGTACGACGCCGTTGCTCACGTATTTCTGCCCGGCTTTTATGGCATAGGAAAGCATGGGCTGCGCCGGAGCATTGACCTCAGGAGGATAAACACTCATTTCGGGATAAGCGCCGCCGTAAACATGCATGTTATCCAGGCCAGGTTTAAGTGTTAGAGTCTTACCCTGGGTTATGCTAGCCGTAGGTTTGCTAGCCGGATTGTAAAACCAAGCTATTTGACCGCTGTGCCAAATAGCCGTCCAGTCGCCTTGCTTTTCGGCCAAAGCATATTGCTGGCCAGTGGCAGCCTTGGCCGACCAATCATTTATTCTGATCGTACCAGGTTCACCGCCAGGGTGGATCAACGTGTCGGTGATGAGATCTGCATCAGGCCGCGGCGCGGTACGCAGATACACAAAGTTGGACGGCGCAGTCTGATCGGCACAGTTGGCGCCCGAATCGTCACAGACACGAACGGTCAGGGCGTTTTGTGAAAGGTCAGGATTAATAGTTACCACGTTGCCGTTCTTAATCTGTTTGTGACGGGCGTTGGTACCGGCCGGTTTTTGCTGCACCAAATCCATGTAGTGATTCCAGTCCCAATACGGACCTGGATCCCAATGCATGACACGCGCTTTTCGATCGGTTAAGCCTGGAACATTATCGTGGCCAATAATGTGGTCGCGGTCCAGAGGGATATCATATTTTTTGGCTAGGTAGCGAACCAGGTCGGCTGATGTCCGGTACATAGCTTCGGTATACCAAGTGGAACCTTGTGCCGCCACACCTTCGTGTTCAATACCGATGGAATGCATGTTAATCCACCAATCACCGGCATGCCATGCAGTGTCCTTAGTTGAAACCATTTGTGTGACTGCACCGTCGGATGAACGTATGATGTAGTGTGCGCTCACATACGACTTAGTATCTTGGAAATGCGAAATCGCACCCGTGTATGCCCCTTCGGTATCATGGATTACGATGTATTTGACCTTCATATCTTTGGGTCGGTTTGAGTGGTCATAATTACCAAAATCAGTCTTATCTTCCGAGTTTTGAGCGTAGCCTGCGGGCACAAAACGGCAGTTCAGATTGCGGGGACATTCAGAACCGTCAGATGACTGGGGCGAAAAACCATTGTCGCGCAGTCCGAGTGCCTTAACTCTACTCCGGTCGGGTGTTTGCAGGCCGGGCGCGGCTTTGACCGATAATGTTTGACCAGCCATAGTGGTTTCTTTCACGCCTTTTTGAAGCGTGTCAAATACGTCGTCTGCAAACATGGCTGCAGTTTTGGTATCTTTGCTGCCGCCAAATTTAGCAACCGCCGCATACCAGCCAGCCAGATCCTTCGGCAGCGAACCGCCATTCAATTCACGTGCCTGTTTGGCTAGGACGGCTGCACCGCCGCGGATGTTTTGCTTGACATCCGTTTTAAGCGTATCCGCCGGGATATTTAATAGCCCTGCCGCCTGATCTAAAGTAAAGTCGCCCTGCTGGTGGTCGTGCGAAGTATCCGTGTACTGGCGATCATCCCCGCGCCCATGCATATCGTCATAGTCGCTATGAATGAAGGTGCGGAGGTTCATCGGGCCAAAACCGCCGTCAACGCTCGGCTCCCCCCTATGCGTTTCCCACCTCGTTTGGTGATAGGAAACCGCTAATAATACTTCTTTTGGAACGTTAAACTCACTTGCAGCGTCAGCAAACACCTGCGCCTGAGCCGAACCTTGATTCGTGGCCGCCACAGCTACCGCGCCTGGCGTCATACAAAGCACCAACGCCATCAAACTGAAGCCCGTTATCCTGAGTGGCCTCCCGAGTAATGATCGTATTTTGATCTGTTTCATGCTGGGTTCTCTTACATTTATAGAAACTCCATTATAGCGCGTGGACCCCACCCATCTCATGTTAAATTGCTTACGATGATTGCTTAAAGATTAGTGGTTTTGCCCGATTAACAGATAAGCATGACGAAACTCGCATGCTACTATTGAGGGCATGTCCGAACCCTATCACCAAGTAGTACGGTTACTAGTTCGGGAAATTCTTCATTTGTCATATTATTTCCAATCATAAAGTGACCGTAGCCATCAAGCTCTAGAAGGTTTGCTTCGGGCCATACCTCCGCCAGATGATGGGTATTATCTTGAATGGCTTGACTGTCATCGAGAGCATTTATAATGATTAACTTACCTACCCTTCCAATGATTCCTGGATCTAAGGTATATTCTGAAAAGTCACCATATTTTTCGGTTGAATCTCGCCAAGGAGCTACAAGCACTAATTGCTCGGCGTGCAGGCTGGTATCCTCAGAAAGCAATCTGAGTAAGAACTCAGAGCCTGCACTAAATCCTATGAGTGTAGTATCAGTATCGATGCTATTGACAGGAAAAGCATCTTTCCAGTCAGAGAAAACTGGGAAATAGGGCTTTGGTAATGCGGGGATATCTGCCTCAATGGCATGCAGGGAAAGCTGCCGCTTAATCCAAGGAAACCAGTTGGCCTCATGTGGTTTTGGAATTGTGGGATCCTCGTATCGTTCGCGGGGTGGTTTACCATGGGCAAATAGTACATTACGCATTCATGACATTAAACCATTGACAGGTTATTGTATCAAACACGTGCCAGATCATACTCAGTAAACAAAAAGACCTCCTGAAGAAGTCCTTGAGACATAATCGATTAGTACGCTCAGTGGTACACCCGGCTGGATTCGAACCAGCGACCCCTTGGTTCGAAGCCAAGTACTCTAATCCGCTGAGCTACGGGTGCATGTGCTAATGGGATTATACCAGAGAAGCCCTCTTTTGCCACCTCGGGGTGGGTGGATCAAAGAAAAGAGTAACTCCAGCGCTCAACTGAACGCTGGAGTTACAAATCAGCACGAAAATTGCAGTCCCAAGCCTAAGCGTAGGCGTAATACGCCATCGCCATAAAGATCACGCTCAACAGGGTAAACACAACCACGAGTAATTGGCTGGTTTGCGATTCCGGGCCGGTTTGTGCTGACTTCGCTTTGGTTGCGGACTTTTTGGTGCGAGTCTTTAGCGTAGCCTTGGCGGCTGGGCCGCGGGCGGTTTTGGCAGCCGCCCGCACCGGCTTTTTGGCCAATTTTTTAATTTTAGCGTTTGCCATGTAGCGCCCTCCTAGCGATTAGCGAGTAACACTAATGGTTTTGCCCTGCTCTGCTGCCGGTGCACTGACCGTTATGCGGCCATTGGCACTCTTTAGAATGCGGTAGCCCGTGCCATTGGTTGCACAACTCGTTGAACATTGTGGGTCTTGAGGAATCTTGGTGAGGTATTTTTCGTTGGTAGTCACGGCCGCAAGGTCGACTAAGCTGGTACAGCTTGCCGCACCAGTAGCACAGATCTCAGTAGCTGTGGTGGTAATACCCGTGGGCACAGTTCCGTTGTTATCCAGTGAATATTGATAGACGGCATTTAGGATGGTCGTAACATCCGCCTGGCGCGATGCGTTACGGCTGTCGCCGAGCTGCTTGCCCGGGTTGATCGCGATAATAACGATACCCGCCAAAATAGCAATAATCGCCACGACCAACAGGACTTCCAATAACGTAAAACCTTTTTGGTTTTTTACCCTTTTAAAGCTGACCATATCTCTAGTACCCAACCCTTTCTTACTTTCTTATGGTTTAAGCGTCGCTTACTTCTTGCCAAGAGGTAATGCTTATGCTTGATGCAGATATTGTAACATAGATCTTGGCTCTTCTCACAACGCTATTTACCGTACCGGTTACGTCGATAATACGGCCGGTCCCGCCAGTGTTGGTAACAGTATACGAACACGATCCCTGCCCCAGTAATAGCGAATTTGTACCCGTAAAGGCTGTGTTGTCATGCATTTGCTCAAGCGCCTCTTCAGCACATGACGACGCTAAACTGCGCGCCTGGGCTGACTGTTGTGTGACCAATGTGCCGCGCTGCGAATCCGCCCCGGCCGTCAATAACGCAAGCGATATCGCCAGACTGGCAGCACCAATTATCAGAACCGCCAAAAGCGCCACATAACCTTTTTGCCCTACCCGTCTTACCATGACAAGGCCGCTGTTCCGGTAAACGTCTTTTGATAGTCGTATTCGTTTTTACCGCTAGTATTCACGCGCGAAATCGTAAAACTCACCTGTACCGCTCCTGGCGTACCCGAGCGTGAGAGGTTTTTGAAATTCAAGCCGGTCAGCGCCACCTTATCATTGGTCAGGGGCATCACTCCGCCTGTGCCTTCTTTTATCTGTAGTGATGCCGGACCGCTTCCGCCCGTAATAATAGGGGCGTAAATCGAAAACTCAAAGGTGGAGTTGGTACCGCCAGGCCAGGTAGACGGCCAGGTGCCATAAGTTCTGCTGATGTATGCCGACTGGTTGGAGGCGGTATTGTGGTAGCGCATATTGTTATGCGTGCTGGCCGTGCCGTTCGTGTTATAGCCCAGCCAGTACACTTGTCCGCTCGTAACGCTTACAGATGAAATAGGAAATGCGTTCCAAGCATTGGCAGTAAGCGTAATATCCGAACTGCTTGCCAGTAATGTTGTTGGCGCAGATGCTGTTCCTGCATAGATAGCCATTTGCGCTTTATTGTTCGGCGAAGTACCAAGTGTGGCTCCGATCAGGGCATAAAGAGTAGATATCGTGCCTGTTGCCCCAGCAGTAAATCTGGTCGTATTAATAAAATTGCTGTCCGTGCCGTCGGTAGAGCCGCCATCGGAGTTGTAGCCCATAACAGTCGACGTGCCGCTTAGGTCAAAAATAGTGGGACTAAGGCCAGCGATTGGTACATTTAGGCTCAAGGTCGTGCCCGTTCCGCCGACTGCGGGCGCAGCGATACTATCTGCATTGCGGATGGTTTGCGTAATTAGCTCCATGGCTGCCGTCCCTTGCTGGTTGACCTCGGAAATACTTTGGTTTTTGATACGCGCGTCGGATGTCGTGGCAAAAAACAAACTTACTGCAACCAACAATGTACCCACAATGCTTACATACATCAAAAGTTCAATGAGCGTAAAGCCGTGCTGGTAGAGTGTCCTCAGTGGATGGTTTATATTGCTCATGGCGTCGATATGTCCATCCTAAAATACACTGGGTCAGTACTGGTTGCTCCGCCCCATATCGTATTCTTAGCCGACCACGTAGCACCACCATTCGTTAGACGCCGCTCGTTGATATCCTGAGCACCAACTGCGGAGGTGGCGTTTTGATAAATTCCGGCGAATAAAGCCCCTGATACGGGGTCCGCCCGCAACTTTACAAACGAAGTATCATCGCTACCACTCAACACCGCACCCGTCCCCCAGGCAGTTCCAGACCACTGTTTGGCGGTTACCGTTGCGCCGTCGCCCCAGACAAGCCAAGCCTTTCCACCATTCGCACTATGCGTCTCCCAAACGATATCAAAGTTGCGTGAGGCTATATTCTCGGTTGCTGCCGAATGTTCGGCATGCTGGGTAGCCGTATCCCAAGCACTGCCCGACCATTTACGTGTGTTTAAGTCCGCTCCGGCGTCCTGCACGCCCAGCATAATTTCATTTGAGTTTGGCCGTGAAGCAAGTTGCACCCATTCAGCAACCCCACCTTCGGTTGCAATGTCCAGCAAGGTTACTGCTGAGAGTGTCGTGCCGTTCCAGGTGCGGTAATATTGGTCCGTTGCTACTGCATCTCCCCACATAAACATAGCTTTACCCGACGTTTGTTCATATTCCACATCGATGGCTTTTTTGGTTGCAGTCGCGGCAGTCGTATCCCAGGCGACGGCCGTGCCCATATTGACCCAGGCAGTACCATTCCAGGCCATGCCATAAACATCAGCATTCGCGTCGAGCATAATCATAGACACTTCATTACTCGAAGCCAATGGGTTTTGTTTCGTTTCTATCCAGTTGATGGCGCCGGTAGTAGGAGGTGCCGTAATAGTAGTGGCGGCCGAAAGCGTGGTGCCGTTCCATGTCCGGTAGGCAAAGTCTGCAGAGGCCGCCGTCGGGCTGTAGGTAATGATAGCTTTATCACTGTTCCTCTCATACGATATATCAAAGCTACGCGTTGTGGTAGGTCCGGTACCCACCTGCGTTAAGTTGCCCCAGCTGGTGCCATTCCACACCTGAATATACACTGCACCAGTAGAAGTCTGAACGCCCAATATTGCCTCATTACGCGTTCGCGCGCTTTTGAGGACAACATAGTTGATGTTGCCGACAACGTTCTGCGCCGATCCTTCGGCACTCCAGTTCGAACCATCCCAGACACGATAGAATGGCGTTGTTGTTGTTTTAGAATAGGCCATCATGATCGGCCCAGCCGTCACCGGCGGTATAATTGTCGCCAGCCAATTACTAAATCGGCCATTTACTGACACTTGTGAGGTGCCGCTACCGCTTGGCCAACTTACCGTCACCGTTACATTCTTACGATCAATACCTGCCGAGGAGACGGTCACTTGACGCGTGTATAGGCCGCTACTATCAGAAGTGCCCGAAAGTGCCCACTGATTACTCGTTTGCGCGAGGCCATACGTTCCATCGCTAAGGTTAGCAAAGGATGCGTCGCGTATATTGCGTACCGCCTGCAAACCTTCATCGGCCAAAAAGACAGCACGTGCCCGGTCGCCCGAACCAGCTGTGGATTCGCGTCCATAAATAATCGCCCCTATGAGCGCAACCACCAAAAACCCAAATACTGTCGCCGCCAGCAGCACTTCCACCGGCGAAAATCCCCGGGAACCGAGCAGCCTAATACGAAACCGTGCCTTCACCATTGAGCGTTACCGTTCTTATTTCGTTATTGGGCGTTGTGAAGGTGGCAATTGTGCCAGTGGCTGTGGGTACGGCGGTTAATTTGCTAAACCGCACATCGCTGGCCGCCACAGTAAAACTAGAGGGAATTGCCGTCGTTTCATCATAGGTGACGTCACGGGTAGCATAGCTCGCGCCCTTAAAAAGCGTGGCGCTGCCAGTCTCGACATGCACGCCCCATTGGCTGTCGCCGTTCATACCACGCGAATAAAGCTGGGCCCGGCGCAGCATGCCAGCCACGCCCTCGGCGGCAATATCGAGTTCATTGCGGTTTTGGAAGGATTGATACAGCGGCAGCGACAGACCAACCAACATGCCAATAATAATCACCGACAGGAGCATTTCGATAAGGGTAAAACCACGCTGGTTTGCCGTAACCCGGGCCACTACTCAAGACCCCCAACTAGACTGTAAATCGGCATTATGACTGCAACAGCCACGCCCATCACACCCAACCACACAACAATCAATAATATTGGCTCCAGGATAGCCTCTAGGTTACGCGTGGAAAGGTCTGATTTTTCTTCGTAAATAGCGCCGACGTTGAGCAATGTCTCGGGTAGCGAACCAGAACGCTCGCCCGCAATGACCATTTGCTGCACAGGCGGTGGCAATAACTTGCCCGGATCTTTGGGGAGTATGGCACGAAAACTGTAGCCGTCCTCAAACGCTGCCTTAAATCGCCGGTACATTTTGGCGTACTGCGGCGAACTGGTGGCATCCGCCAAAGATTGCAATGCCTGAGTCACGGTGAGCCCCGCCTGAAGCAGCGTTCCAAGCAGATATCCAAATCGCGCCAATTCCACTTCATGCATCAGCCGCGACACGCCTGGAATATGAAACAAAATCCATTGCCCGATATGCCGTGTTTTTGGGAACAAAAAGATCATATAGAGAGCAAAGCACGATGTCGCCAAAAAAACCGGAATCGCCCAAAAACCATTGCTCTTTAAAAAATCACCAAACCCGATGAACAGCCGCGAAATAGTAGGAAGCTCTACGTCGAGCTGCGTAAATGTTTCGGAGAGCCGCGGCAGCAAAAACCACGCTACACCAATGCCCACCAACAACGTCAAACCAAGTACAAATGACGGATATAACATGGCGGAACGCACCTTCGATTTAAAGGCTCGCTGTTTTTCTTCTTGGCGGGCGGCGACCTTCAGGTTTTCGACCAATTGACCGGACTGCTCGCCCAGTTGAACCAAGGATATTGTCTGGCGACTGGCCACACCAGAACGCTCCATCGCTTTCCAGAGCGGCGTGCCTTCGTCGATATCGCGGAGCATCTGGTCGATCGCGCCGTTTAGCTCTGGCGACTTACTTGTTTCTTTGAGCGAAGTAAAAGCTTCTTGCACGGGTACAGCGGCGTGCAAAAGTAGGGCCAGATTGCTCGTAAAGTAGTCCCGATATTTTGGCGAAACGTGATATTTTTTGGCCTTTGGCGGCGTCAGGTTTTTGTCCGTCTTGTTCATACTATTTGTCCGTCAGCACTACCGGCGGCTCGACAATCCGCAAGACCTCGGCAATACTCGTTATGCCACTTTTAACCTTATCGATACCATCTTCAAACATAGATACGCTGGCCTGCGAACGGGCTAACCTTTCGATTTCGCGTGACGAGGGTCTTTTGATAATCAATTCTTGCATTTCGGGGGTTACATCAATCAGCTCGTACAACGCACTGCGTCCGGCGTATCCCGTACCGCTGCACACCGAACACCCCTTACCCGCATATACGTTATCGGTTTTGACAAAATAACGCGAAACATCGGCCTGATGGGCGGCAAGTTTGCTAATTGCCTCCTCGGCGGTCAAACTATACCGGCAGTGACTGCAGATCTTGCGCACCAGGCGTTGCGCCACAATAACCTCCAACGTCGAGGCCAACAAAAACGGTTCGATGCCCATATCTACCAGCCGAGGAATTGCCGTCGCTGCGTCATTGGCATGGAATGTAGATAAGAGCAAGTGGCCAGTCAAAGCGGCATTGACCGAAATTTCGGCCGTTTCTTGGTCACGGATTTCGCCTACCAAAATGATGTCCGGATCCTGGCGCACGATAGCGCGCAGTCCTTTGGCAAACGTCATATTCGACGCTTCACGCACCTGGATCTGATTAACACCAGCCATTTTGTATTCCACCGGATCTTCAATAGTCGTAATGTTGACGTCAGGATGATTTAGCAACTTGAGCAGGGCATAGAGCGTGGTTGTTTTTCCCGAACCTGTTGGGCCGACTGTCAAGATCATACCGAACGGCTTGGCGGCGGCAGTTTGCAGCAGTTCGCGGTTATGCGTGTTTAGGCCGATGTCGCCGAGGGAATACCCTTGCACGTATGAACTCAGCACCCGCATCACCACCTTTTCGCCCTGCACTGTTGGTACAAGGGATACGCGTATATCAGCCGAAACGTTTTCCATGTGGCGCTGGAGTGCGCCGTCCTGGGCAGTCAGGTGCTCATCGATGCGCATGCCGCTTTCCACTTTTACGCGGTTCAGTACGTTCTCGTAGTTTTCTTTGGGCAGCACACCTGCCTCGCGCAAGGTACCATCCACACGAAACCTCACCGTTACCGAATCAACCTGTGGTTCAAAATGAATATCGGAAGCATTATACGCCAGCGCATCTTTTATAATTTCGTCAACGATTTCCGGTGCAACGCGACGGCCTTCTTTTATAATGCGCGAGAAACGTGTTTCGAGCGGCTGCTGGTAAAGGTTAAGACTGGTCGTTATCGCCTCTGGCAGGGCATAGGCCACACGAATCTTTTTGCCATTAAAAATAGGGGCGAGTTTATTGAGCTGCACCTTTTCGGGGTTGTCGGTCGCCACGGCAACCACCTGGTCGGAAGCCTTTACGTAGACCACACGCATATCGCGCCCAATCTGTTCTGGAATCCGATTAACGTCTTCTTTGCTGGGCGGGTTGGTGTCGAAGTCGACAAACAGCGTATTGTAGCCCTCGGCCAGCGCTTGACCCAGCAAGCGCTTGTCCAGTACCTCGGTACGAATCAAAAAATCAACATACTCATCGCCGTTATGCGCCGCAGCTTCAGCCGCTTTGCTGTCTTCTGCAGAAATGTAACTTTCCTTCAGAAGAATGCTTTTGATCTTTTCGATACTCGGATACACGCCCCAACCCCGTATGCCCTATCCGTTACGCTTTCTTTACTTCTTCTACGATGACCGACAGTGGCGTATTGGATTTTATAAAATATTTGCGGGCTCCGAGCTGCAGCACCCGTTCTTCGTCTTCGCGCTGACTCAGATTGGACAGCACGATCACGTACGGCATCGGCCCGCTCGCCTTTAGTTTTTCCAATACCTGAAAGCCGTCCATCACCGGCATCATTAGATCAAGCAAAATAATATCAAAATGGTTTTTGGCAGCCACATCCAGACATTCTTGGCCATTCTGCGCGGTCGTTACCGCGTAACCTTCGTTGGTCAGCTTGAGCGTTAACGCGTGCGACAACGGTTTTTCGTCTTCTACTATCAGTACCTTTTTTTGATTTGCCATCTTTGTTAACCCTCTACTGTTTCAGTTCCGTTTAACATCTCGATTGTAGCACATCAGGCTTCTCCCGGCTGTTTGCTATTTGATTTGAGCACCTTGGTCTTGAAAGGCAAGAGCACATGGAATGTCGTGCCCTTATTTTCAGCCGATTCAAACCAGACCTTGCCACCCAATTTTTCGGTCACTTGTTTGACAATGTACAGGCCCAAGCCGGTTCCTTCCACATCGAGCCCCCGCACATTGTCGGCGCGGAACAGTTTGCCAAAAATCTTTGCATGCTGGGACTCGGGAATCCCGTAACCGGTATCTTTGACCGCCAGATAAAAGTATGCGTCACCACGGAGGCGGGCCTTGGTCGTTTCTTGCTGAATTGCCTGACGGAGGATCAACGTGACGTCGCCTTTAGGCGGCGTATATTTAACGGCGTTCGAAAACAGGTTTTGGACGATCATGCGCAGCAGCTTGGGATCGGCCGATACACTGTGCAGATTCTTGGCTGCGTCGATGGTAACACGCAGATCTTTACTTTCTGTCATGCTTGCCAGCTCGCGCTCCAGTCCTTCGGCCAACTCCTTCATGTCCGTAGCCACGGGTTGGTTGCTCAGCTTGCCAAGATCCAGGCGCGATACATCCAGCAACGAGTTAACCAGTTCGATCATGCGCAAACTACCGTGATGAATCTGTTCGATATATTCTTTTTGGTCTTGGTTGAGTTTGCCGGCATCTCCGCCAAGCAGTAGTTCGCCATACCAGTTAATGGCCGACAGCGGCGTACGCAACTGGTGCGAAGCGAGCGACACAAACTCGGTCTTGGCACGGTCCAGCTCGTATTCTTTGGATACATCACGGAACACCACGATCACACCAAGCAATTTGCCCTCGACGTCGTAAATGGGTGCGGCCGAGTCGGCCACCGAAACAATCTTGCCGTCTTTACGGCGCAGCACCGTATGGTTTTTCATCGAAGAAATATGTCCGGCGAGTGCCTGACGAATAAAGCCGTCATTCATGCGGCCGCTCTTTTCGAAAGAAAAGTGCAGCACGTCGGCGTAATGTTTGCCGATGACCTCGCTTGCCTGATAGCCGCTGATGCGCTCGCAAGCCAGGTTAAACAGCGTAATCCGCCCTTTCACGTCTATGGCAAATACAGCGTCGCCGATACTCGTCAGGACTGCCTCATCCTTACGCTGGACGGCAACCGCGGTATTGCGCTCTGCGTTAAGATCTTCGGTAATTTCGGCTGCCGTCTGCAGAGCTTGGTCACGCCTTCGCAGCTGTCCGGATATCAGGAAAAAGGCAAGTATGGATATCAAAATACCTGAGCTCAGTACGGTCCTTGGAAGCCTCTCATAGACCTCAGTCATGCCAAACTCAGGTGATACGCGCAGTGTTAGCCGCCAGGTCTTGCCGCCGGTAGAGATACTGCCAGTGTATGCGACATCCGCATCTTGCCTGACATTCCTAGCTTCGGAAACGAACACTACCCGTCCCGATGATACATCCGTTACGCTATACTGCGCATTATTGTCCTTAGAGGGAAATATATCGGTGAATAACCGATCATTCTGGAAGTATGCCAAAATAAAACCTTGGATTTGTTCACGGCGAACCCGTATATCCTTAGGTGTCGTTACACCGACACGCCGTTGATATACTGGTGCGGCGATAAAGAACCCTGGTCGCTCCGGCGCATTGCCCTTTTGCGATGCGTTCAAGTCGATCACTTCCGAACCCACTATCTCGCCCTTATCGCGAGCTTCTTCGAGTGCGGTTCGCCGGCCGGCCTCGCTACTCAAGTCAAATCCATACCGCGTTGCCGGCGTATGCGGTTCCGTGTAAAGCACAGGGAAGTGCAGTGCATTATTATTTTCGGGAAACGGCATAAACGAACCGTACTGCGGAAAGGCGTCACTAGCTCTCGCCCGTGTGTCTTTAATAAATACCTGCTTTTGACCATCGGGTACGGCCGCCACATAGGTAATCGCCAAAAATCCGGGATAGCTTGTTTGGATATTAGAATTTAGGAAATAATTATTAAATTCGGCAGGCGAAACATCATCGCTGGCAGCAAATAAACCTTTATAGCCGTTCAAAGCGTCAGAATAGGCGTGCAAGCGAGAGGCCAGTGTATTTTCTGCCTTCAGGAATGCTTGGCGTGATTCCGCGGCCACATTATCATTAATATTGTGCTTGACCTGCTGCCAACTTATTCCTGTCGCTAAGATCAGGAGCAGACACACCACAATAGCTTGCCAATACGCATAAAAGATACGTATTGATACGAGGTATGATTTGGTAGGCTTCGACAGTCCCACTATTACAAAGTTAAAACAAATAAACACAAGCGTAGTGGCAATCGAAATGGGGGTTGAGCCACCAAAAGTCAAACTATCAAAACCGAAACTATAGCCGATTAAGACGCTCATAGTCATAAGGAAAATCAACCCCGACAAGGCAAAAAAGATATGGCGAGTCCATGCCTGTCGTTGGGTACCCAAAAGCACAGACAACATCGTTCCAGCGCATAGGAACAATATCCCCGCCGACGACGAAGCCCGCCCCGAAAAACGGCCCCACTCCAGTTTGTCCGCGAATAATATGGCGTCCAGACCGGTATCGACGGAAAAAAGATATCGCGCTAAGACGGCGACCCCAAAAAAGACGCTCCACATGGCCACCACATTCACGATCATCCGTCGAATATGACCGGCATGCCATCCTTTGCTCATACTTATAATGGCCAAAGCCAAGAGAAGCGCCGTTGCTGCCGTCATCGGATTCATTGGCGCAAGGTCGGGCACAATCGAGCGCAGTACCGGAACGTCCAGCTGCCAGCCCACCAAAGCACCCACACTCAAAATAATCATCAAAAGTGATACAATACTGCGCTTGGCTAGCGTCGAATCGGTTGCCGATTTTTCGACGCCACTCACCAACCAGTCTCGGGCCGTTTCTTCGGTCTTGAAAAAGTGCGTGTAGCCTTCCATGCCAGCGGCCCGAGCAATATACTTTCCGGCCAGGACAATGCCCTGATGGCCGCCGCAAATCGCAACGCGTTCAATCTTCATGGTATTGAGTTCTTTGGCGCGCGTCCGCGCTTCGCTGGTTTGCTTGGTGATTTGGCTGATGTCGATCAACAGCAAGGGTGTATAGCCCTCTGTCCGCACCCGTTCGGCCAGTACCCGCGTCTCGCGCATACTGGCTGCAGCCACATCGCCGGTTATTTCGCCAACCAAACGGCAGACGATAATGTGATCATCGCTTAACTCTACCGTTGCCGTTCCTTTTTTATTTAGATGCACCAGACCGCCCCACTACGATTATTTGGTGATTCCTACTAATAATACACAGCCAGACCTGGGTGCGTAAATGACATTATTATTCTTTGTAGGCAGCCAACGCCAACGCCGCCAATATCAGCCCGATATCCCGAAAACTTATAGCCAATAATGCAAAGTTAAAAACCACGATGCCTGCAAGCATCGCTGCGCAGAGCAGGGCAGCGTAACGCACGCATACCCCGCTTAGCAGCCAAGCCGCCAGCGCCAGCTCAGACACCGAGAAAAATGGCAATATACTCCGGGCATCAACCATATTAGTCATGAATGACGGCAAATAGCCAATCCATTCATTCGGATCTAAAAAGGCCGAAACTGCCGCATACATAAAGACCGTTGCCAGCCCGATCCGCAGTAGTAGCGGCGTCAGCATTTTATTGTCCAGTACCTTCTGAAATCTCATAGTTCCGTTCCTGTAATATGTAATATGCGGTCGCGCCCTTTCTTGACATCATACACCAACATGGGCAATGATGAGTGCATAAACATAAGTTGTACCGGGCTGCGCTCCTGGGACTGCACACAGGAGGGAACCATGAGTCAATCAGCCAAAATCGTCATCGCAGTAGTGCTAGTTGCCGTCTTGGCCGGTGGCGCCATCTGGATCGGCAATATGCAAAAAGACAACAAAAACAAATCGTCGTCGAACACGTCACAAAACACCAATACCCCCTCTGGCGACAATCAGAGCAACGGCGAAGTAACAGCAACAATTACGTTTGACGGCAACAAGTTTAATATCACCGAGAACACCATCAAATCAGGCGACAAAGTAAAAATTGTCAATGACTCACAAACCGACCTCGAATTCGACTCTGACCCGCACCCCGTCCATACCGACAACAAAGAGCTCAATGTCAATATGGTTGCGCCAGGGGAAAGCAAAACATTTACTGTCACCAAGCCCGGTACGTGGGGCTTTCATAACCATCTAAACCCCAGCCAGCGCGGTTCAATCACCGTCCAGTAGGCTATTTCCAAATAAGCGTAATAACCAAGAGGAACAGGGCGGTCAATACAATCGCACCCCCTGCTGGAATACCGATAAAGAACGCAGCAATCAGCCCGATCAAGACTGCCAAAATGGCCGCCATCACTGCAACCCCAATGGCCGCCCGGAAATTATTCGTCAGTCGCGCCGCAATCACCACCGGAATAACCAGCAGCGCACTGATCAGTAAACCGCCCACGATCCGCAGGCTCAGCACCACCATGACGGCCGTCATAGACGCCAGCAAATAGTTGAGTCCGGCAACCGAATGGCCTGCGATGCGCGCGCTGTCTTCGTCGTAGGCAATGTGCAAAAGCGCACGGAAATTGATAGCAACAATCAACAGAATCAGCGATGCTGCTACCGCCAGAACCCATACGTCCGCCGTAGTTGTGGTAGCAATGCTTCCAAAAAGGTACGTACCAAAATCGACGCCGGTTCCCTTAGCCAGATGAGCCAAAACCACGGCGAGCGCCAGCCCGCCGCTCATCAAAATAGCCAGTCCTACTTCTCCGCTCAGGCGCTTCTTTTGACGCAGCCACTCTAGCAATACTGCGCCTACGGCTGTAACCGGTACAGCCACAAGCAGCGGCGTAACACCAAGTAGCAACCCCGCTCCAACACCCGCCAAGCTGACATGAGCCAAACTATCCGCAATCAGCGAATACCGCCGCGCCACCAAAAAACTACCCAGCACCGGCACGGCGAGGGCCGTCAGCAATCCGGCGATAATCGCCCGCACCATAAAGTCATACTGCAGGATTTCAAGCATGGTCGTCCCCTGGATGGTGATGATGTAGTTTTTGGTGCTGCGCTGAATACACGGTGGGCAAATATTTGTCGGACTCAAAGTGTTCGGGTGTGCCGTCGTATAATACAGTGCGGTTAATGCAAATCACGCGCGTAACCAACTTTAATACCGCCTCTACTTCGTGCGAAACCATAATTATCGTTACGCCGTTGGCCCGCAATTCGCTCAAAAGAGCATAAAAGTCGTGTTGAGACTGTTCGTCGATGCCGGTTGTAGGTTCGTCCAAAATAAGCACGTCCGCATTTGCCGCTAAGGCCTTGGCAATGGCCACGCGTTGCTGTTGGCCGCCGGAAAGTTCGTTAAACCGCTTGACGGCTTGGCCACCAAGGCGCACCGTCTGAAGCGCCTCGAGTGCAACCGTCCGTGACCCGCGACTTCCCAGCATCACTACGTCCAGAACACTCATCGGAACCATCCCACTATACAAATTGCCGCGCTGTGGAATATATTCATACGCGGCTGAACCTCGTCGGACATTGCCGCCCGTGATCTGTTGTAGTCCCAGAATCGCCCGCAGTAGTGTCGTCTTGCCGGCACCATTCGGACCGATCAGTCCGATAAACTCACCCCCGTGCACACACATAGATACGCGGTCGAGCACCAACTCATTGCCTAGCAGCACCGACACGTCATCCAGGTCGATCAGCGTCGCATTATTGGCATGCTCTGGCGCGGCGGAGCGTTGCGAGGTTTTCGCGCTGGACTGAAATGTAGTCTTTGCCTTGTTGTTGGTCTTCATTACGTAATCCTTCTAGCGGGTCGAGCACGAGCGTGCTTGCACCGGTTTCTTTGGCAATAGTATCAGCTAATCGCGGACTTACCAAGGTCTCAAACAGCACGTATTTGATCTGCCTTTCCTTGACGATCTTGGTAAGTTCAGCCAAGCGCGCGGGGCTTGGCTCGATCTCGGGACTCACGCCAGCAATCGATAAAATATTGAACTTGTACCGTTTGGCAGCATAACTGAACGCATTATGCGAAACCACCACATCCTGCACCGTGCAACTGGCCATAGCATCACTAAAGTCCTGATCAAGTTTCTGCAATTTTAGTATATAGTCTTGCGCACGCTTGGCGTAATAATCACCATTAGATGGATCAGCCTCGAGGAGAGTGCGTTGCACATGGCGTACTATTTTCTCTGCCAGCACCGGGTCGAGCCAAAAGTGCGGGTCGCTGCCGCCCAACAGCTCCATACCATCACTCGCTTTAACCACCTTGCCCTTATATCCTTGCAAAAAACCAGCAGCCCACGGCTCCATCACGCCGTTATACACAAACACATCAGATTGCAGCAACCGCGTCAGATCTTTGGCAGACGGCTCGTAATCATGTGGCTCCATTCCGGAAGGCGTAATATTAATAACCTGCACTTTGTCGCCGCCAACCTGACGGGCAAAATCATATAGTGGATAAAAGCTGGCCGCCACTTGCAACTTCGTGTTATCTGCGCGTCTATCTGGCCTCATACTTAGCCACACACCACTGGCCACAACCGTTAGCACCAATAGACCTGCCAAAATTTTCCGTATCATTTCTTTGCACATATCCTTATCAATATGCAGTCATCATAAACCCGGGAATTGCATTACTGCAAATCTGTCGCATTTATAAGGAATTTCGCAACAACCCTAGAGTCACTTTTTCTGATCGTCAGAAAACAGCGCCCGTGGCCAAAGTCTTTTCTGTTTGACCACGTTAATCTGAAGCGCGTATACATACGCTTCGGCCTGCAAATATAGCCAAAACAACAGACCCAGCACCATGGCAAACACCCCATACAGTGCACTCGCATGTCGCAGCTGATGCACGAGCAAGGTCGCACCGACCACCTGCAAAACCAGCCAGAAACAGGCTGTGGCAACTGCGCCGATCAGGAGTGCATTGCCGGATATCTTGGGCGATGTAGCGAGCCGCATAATTCCCCAAAAAAGTACCGTGTTCAGCGCCAGTGCAGCAACAGCGGCCAACAGCTTGCCCGCCAACCCCCAGTCGCTATTAGCTGTCACAATACCCAGCACAATCGTCGTCGCCACCAGTCCCAGGCCACCGACAAAAATAATCCCAAAACTGCGCAGCATATTATACGGAAACCCGGGCCGCTTGCTTTTTGGTATCTGCCAAATACTATTCGAAACATCTTGCAGTACATTGGCTATCCCACGCGCACCGTACAAGGCAAACAAAAGTCCGATCACCAGCGCCCAACCGTGCGCCCGGAATGTATGAACGTTCTGCTCAAGGTCAACGCCAACAACAGGGAAGTAGTCAAAAACCGCCTTGGTCACCTGATCTTGCAGCTCGGTGTTGCCTCCAACCACCAGCGGCAACACCGAAAATGCCACCATGAGCAGCGGAAAGAGAGACACAAATCCATAATAGGTAATCAGCGCCGCCTGATATCCGGCCTGCTCATCACCAAATTTCTTGAGCACCGCAACCGGAAACGCCAAAACCGGCTGCTTTTGCTGAAATTTATCAAACATTTGCAGGATTTTTTGTATGCGGTCCATACAAATAGCATATACCAGGCGGACAAAATCAGTGTAAGAAATTAGCTTCCGCACTCAGTCCGCATCCTGTTACGCTCATTCTGTAGAGCGATAAGCTAAAAGAGCGAATTTTCTCACAGATATTGATATGTAACTGATACTAGAATTACCTTTTAATCATTCACAATGCGTAGTAGATACGCATCGTTAATTCGGAGGATCCCAATGAAGCTCTCGGTAGTCGTGATCGGTCTCGGACAACAATCTCTCAATGAATATATCCCCGCCCTGCTGCGCCGAAACGATATCCGGATAGTTGGTGTCTGTGACCCAAGCCCTGAGGCGCACGCCAATTTCCTACAGGAATTTCCTGATCTTGCGCCATTTGTGCCCGTTTACACCAACCTCATTGACATGCTCGACAGCGCCCACCCCCGGATTGCCATCGTCGCCGTTCCTCATGACAGCTACTTTTCCATCGTCAAAGAACTCTGCAAACGCCACATTTATTTCCTCAAAGAAAAACCGTTTGCCCGTAACCTCAACGAAGCCAAAAAGCTACTCGGCCTCCCTGGCTTTGGCCAATATGGTTTCGTGGCCGCCCAGCGCCGCTACAATGCGCTTTATTCCAAAGCGCTCGAAATCATGCCAGAGCTTGGCAAGCCCTACCTCTTTAATGCCACTTATAAACTCAATGTCGAGTCCCCGCACAGCGGCTGGCGCAGCAAAAAAGAACTGGCTGGCGGCGGTTGTATGCTGGACATGGGTTACCACATAATCGACCAGATGCTGTGGTGGTTTGGTATGCCCGAAAAACTCAATGCCCAAATATCATTCATGGCTGTGCCCGGCAGCGACTATGACGCCGAGGACTCCGCCTCTATCTCATTCCGGTATGCGAATGGTATGCATGGCACGCTGCTCTTTTCCCGGGCCGCCGGCGAGAAAATGGAGGAATACTCGGTATATGGGCCGAACGGTTACATCGTAGGTAACAAAAATACGCTCAGCATACACGATCGCCAAGGTCGTGTACTCAACCACGCTACCGTCACCAACCCGGGGGCTATGAGTGACGCTCAGCTCGATTTCTTTATTTCTCGCGTACACGCCCGGCAGGGCTTTGGCGACATTCAGCAGCAATACATCGACACCATGCATTTTATCGAACGCTGTTACGAAGATGCGCTAGACCATTCGGGGCTAGCCCTGGTAAGCTAGGATCTCATGAGCAGCTTCATCTGGCCCCGGATAACTCAGGCGACAAAAGATGCGGTCATGACACTCTTGGACAAAGGTGAGATTTCGTATTACGACCGTGCCGGTATTTTTGTAACATTCGAGGACCGATGGGCGGCCATGACCGGCCGAAAACATGCACTCGTGGTCAGCTCGGGAACTGCCGCTTTGCACACCGCTATGGTTGCCGCGGGTTTTGGGCATGATGACGAGGTCATTTTCCCGGCTTACACGTTTTTCGCCACCGTCACTCCAATCTTTCAAACAGGAGCTGTACCCGTACTGTGCGATGCCGGGCCAGACGGCAACATTGACCCGGCAGCCATGAAAAGACTTATTACGCCTCGCACCAAAGCAGTTTTCATCACCCATATGTGGGGTATGCCCTGTGATCTAGACGCTATTTTAGCAATCTGCCAACAGCACAATCTGCAGCTCATCGAAGACTGCGCCCACGCCCACGGCGCCATTTATAAAGGTCGCCCTGTCGGCAGCGAAAGCGACATCGCCATCTGGAGCAACCAAGGACAAAAGATCATTACTGGGGGCGAAGGCGGCATATTGGTCACCAACAACACTGATTTTTACGAACGCGCGCTGCTGTTTGGCCACTACAACAAACGATGCAAACAAGAAATCCGCCCGGACTCACTATATTACGCCTACGCCGAGACCGGCTTCGGCCTCAAGCTCCGCGCTCATCCTTTGGCGATTGCTATGGCCAATGAGCAGCTTGACCATTTGCCGCAGTGGCACGCCGCCAAAAACCAAAACGCCGCCTATCTAAACCAAAAATTAGCCGCTTTTCCAGAACTCGAACTGCCCTTCCCGGTGCACGACGATGACCAGCCCGCATGGTATGCCTACACCTTCCGCCTCCGCCCCGAAACTTTGAACATTTCAACGCAGGAATTCTGCAAGCAGCTTCAGGCAGCAGGTCTCACCGACGCCGCCACACCCGACGCGACCAGACCGCTCAATCTGTTCAAATTATTTCAGGACCCCACACCGCTCTTTCCACACTACACAGGCAAAGTAGCCTACAAGCCTGGTGATTTTCCGGTTGCTGAGTCGCTTTCGGCCCGGGCAATTAGATTACCGGTGGATGTAGACGCCGGCAAAACAACCCAACACACATTCGACAAATGGGCGCAAATTATCGGTGGGGTCATTGCCAAAAATCGGGCGAAATGAGGCTACACTAGTCGTGCGCGCCGTATCTGCGTCGTTCGTCATTCTCGATCAGCTCGATGATGTATTCGGTTTTGGAAATGCCCTTCTTTTGGCTTTCGACCGTCACGTAACTGTTGAGGTAATTAGAAAGCACAAGATTAAACCGCGTGCGGATGTCGTTGTGGTACTTAAAAAAATCGGCTACGATTTCGTCCAAATCGCCGTCCGAAGCATAGCTTTTGTAAGTGAGCAATTTGGAGTCGATAGATGCAACAAACCGGTTGCGCTGGTTAAAGCTTTCTTCTTTGATCAGAAAAAGAATGGGTTTCCCCATATTAATCGCTTCGGTTAACACGAA
Source organism: uncultured Candidatus Saccharibacteria bacterium (assembly GCA_964610985.1). GTDB lineage: Bacteria > Patescibacteriota > Saccharimonadia > Saccharimonadales > UBA4665 > JARIHD01. Next base: position 49,667 of record CAZSZJ010000004.1, read on the forward strand.
TCCCAGACTCAGGCTCACCACGCTACCCTCGATGATGACACATTGAGCATTGGCAATGGCGCGTTGCAGCTTTTGGTACACGCCCTCCGGCAGTGCATCGGGGCGCACTTTGGACTCGTCGACCAAGTCATTTGTAAGCACATGACCTGCTTTGAGCGTGAGTTCGCGGAGCAGCTCAATCGCACTTCGATGCCTTTCCAGGCCGCCTCTTGAAAATTCCAGTAGCACTCTCATAACTGGCTGGTATTATACTATACAGATAACACCTTACGAGCAGGGAACATGCCAAAGACTAGTGAAATAGAACTGGAATCAACTTATCTAGCCGCCTTTTTACCGAACGGCTTGGATGCGTGCCGCAGGGTAGATATCGAAGATTATTATTTTCCTGCCAGCGAAGCGATGCCGCGCCTTCGTATTCGCCGAAAAGACAACAGCTACCAATTTACCAAAAAGACGCCCATAGGTGGCGACGTCGGTCACCAAGCCGAAGAGCACATAGAGATAAACGCCTCCGAATACAATGCACTCAAAAAGGGCGACGGCCGCGGCGTAGCCAAAACACGATACCTTTTTCCGCATGGCGATCTAGTGGCAGAGGTAGACTTGTTTCGCGGTGCCTTGGCCGGACTATGTGTGGTGGAGTTTGAATTCTCAAGCCAGACCGAAAAAGACGCTTTTGTTACGCCCAATTTTTGTTTGGCCGATGTAACGCATGAGGATTTTATCGCCGGCGAAGCGCTGGCCGGACGCAGCTACCAAGACATTGAATCCGAGCTGCGGCGCCTTGGCTATTCGCCGATTTCTGGGTAACGCTCGGCGTTGCGCCGATAATATTCCACCCATTTATCATCTTCGGGCAAATCAACTGATTCAATGTAGTGGCCTTTTTTGAATGCACCATTTTTTTCGTTTTTTGCGTGGGCGGCTTGGGCGACATCGGCTGCAGAAAAACCGTACTTTTCCGTTAGGTCATCGAGTGCCTGACGTACATCGGCGAGTTCGGCCAACATATCATTTGGCTTTGCATCCAGCAACTCTCGAGCCTCTTCGATAATTTTGTGCACGAGCGCCGTTTTGTGGTCGGAATCGCTCAGCACATGGTACTTCGGCGTCGCACCGGACGCGATCTGATGATCGACAATTTTGTCGCGGACAAGTTTATTGAGCCTAAACTTTGGCACGGCGGGCAATCTCCATTCCGTAATCAAGATTAACCTTCAAATGGGCATAGCATAGATAATGATCGGCCTGCGCGGGAACTACTCTAGCCTCCCCAAAATCCATCTCTGGGGACGTAAGAATATGGTCCGAGCGTTGCATGATACCCGGCAAATCCGGGCGCGTGGGTTCGTCTGGCAACGGCTCGCAAAACTCGGCCACTATGCTAAAGAGCGGAAAAATAGCCACCGGGTTTGACAGATTAAAATCACCGCAAAAGATATACGGCGCCCGCACGTTATGCAACCATACCTTTTCTATCTGAGAGGCTAGTTCGGCGCCCTCGCCACTGATGTAATCTTTGCCAAAAATATGTAGCGGTAGTAGCTGCGTATTGATAATCTGTATGCCGTTCCATTCGTAAATCTGCATTATTTTGTCGTGGCGTTTGGCCGGACGACCGTCTGCAAAGGTGTATGCAAAATCTGGATACGGATAGGTTATGTCGCGAATGTGTTTGAGCGGCCACCGCGAGATAATAGCATTACTTAACTGATACCCCGGATCGATATGTGATGGGCTGGTCACCATATCATATACATACTGCATATCCAACGCTTCTGCAATCTCTGTTGCGATCGCACGGTCATCGCTGGTGTGCGATTCCTGCAAACAGATGATATCTGGGGATATTTCGCGCAAACAATCCGCAAAATAAGCGATGTCTTCGTCCATGTAATCGAATGACGTGTCGGCGTCACCGATTTTTCGCCCGCCTGCAATATTCCAGGTCGCGACCCTGATAAGTGTGTGCATACTAAAAGAACTTTTTAGAAAATGATTCGATGGCCCGCAGCACCGGCAACATTTCCTTGCCCTTTTCGGTGAGCGAGTAGATGACCGACAGCTGATCGACGGTCTGTTTTTGCTGGGCAATCAAACCGAGTTGTTCCAATTTCTTGAGGCGGTCAGTTAAAGTAGTTGGGCTTACATCTACGGCACGTTGCAATTCATTAAACCGACGCGTCGCCTCAGATAAGACGTCAACAATCGCCAAGGTCCAGGCGTCGCCAAATACCTTATATGCCCGTTGCAGGTTTTCGTCTTCGTTGGCGATGGCTCTAGCTGCTGTCATAAAAAGTCCTTTACAACTACAAATTTTGTAGTACTATTACTAAGTGCTACATTTTCTGTAGCGATTATAGTGCAGGATCGGATTTTTAGCAAGTAAAACTGCCTGGATCAGAGGGCAGGGGAGTTCGTTATGCCCCAAATTATCATTGCCACCGGTAACACCTGTTATGGAAAACTAGCCCGAACCGGCGATGGCCTCGCGCCGTTCGCCGAAGCAGGCACCGATGTACTTACTTTACAGGAACTACGTGACCCCGAGGCTGATACCTTCACCAACCAATTGGACCGCTATAACTTTACGCTCGTCCACGCCGTGGGAACCGCCGGTCTGGCCATGGCGATCAATAAAGATTCCGCTTTCGCGTACGACACCGGATCAATTCATCACGAACCCTTCCGCACCATGCGTCCCAGAGAGCGACAACTCTACGACAGTCAGTCGCGACTTGTCGGTCAGTTTCCCGAACGTGGTCTGGTTGCTGCTCGCTTTTTGCTGGACGAAACAGCCATAACCACGGCAACGACCCACCCCTACCCGCCAACTCGAACGCGTTCGCGCAACAATCAAGTCCGGTTTATTGGCCGGCACCTTGGCGAACCACGTTACGACGGAAATCTTGTTGTCACCGGTGACTGGAACCACTGGCCCGCAGCACGGTCCAGCGACTTACGGATGCGGCAAGAAGCAGGACTCATCGCAGCCGATATCGGCGCGCAGCAGACCTGGAGCTTCCGCAACATGGAAAAGATGCAATATGTCGCCCGCGGCGTAAGCATGCTCCGCTACCCTACCCCCGGTAATATCCGCAGCCTAGGCGACAGGTACCTTGATGCGTTCGGAGGGCAGCTCGACGCCATCCTATACCGCGGCCCCGGCCTCCAATGTCTTAATACGGTGGTTACGCCTATCGACTCCGACCACAGAGCGGTAATAGCGACATTCCAAATTGACACCCGGTCCAGAAGTTCCGCAAACCCAATGAGGTCGCCTCAGTCGAAGCTACGACCCTCATAAAAAGATGTGCTACTATTACTCTCATGTCTACTGAACAATTACCAAAGTTCGCCCATTTAACAGCCAATAATATTTATCAATCCGCCCGACGAATCAAGCCCCTGCCCGCCCACCTCAAGGCTTCGTGGAAGCAACTGAATAATGAAACCCCGTTACTTGCGGATGCAATGAGGTTTGCTAGTACGCAGTTTCCGCAATTATGGGGAGCCATTTGTCGCCCTGCCTTTATGGACGGCGTCTCAGCCTCCCACCTACTCCTACGTAACCTGTCCGATAGACACAGTATATCCTTTCCGAAAGAGGCATCAACGGGAGACACAGAACACGACCTCGTGGCTAGTTATGGGGCTATTGAATTTATTCTTGAATCCAATGCAACATTTCATGAACGGATTAAAGACCTCACTACCGACAGTGATTTACTCGCCGAAACAACATCAGTACGGTACTTTCAATCCCTCCACCCACTATGGTTTTCGGAGGGGGTTAGCATGGCAGCGCGGTATCTCCGACGCTCACCGCAATATTTTGACGGTTTTTTGGCAGACGGCAGGTTATTCGAAACAACCACCTCAACTCCGGTGGCATTCGCCAACTTTAACCCTGATCATGTTATGCCCGTAGAAGCTGAGGACTGCGACAGGTTCGCAATGTTTACCGAGGGATTTGGCACGGTCACCCGCCTCATTCTCGACGCTGAGGTCAAACGTGATTTCGAGCAACAATTCCCGGAGTAATAAACACTTTTTGTAACTTTTCCCGGCCTATACTGGTATATAGGATATGCAAAACAACAATGAAGCAGAGCTGATTGCTCAATCACTAAACGGGGACGCAGAGGCCTACGCCGAGCTCGTCGACCGTTATAAAAACGCCGTGTACTATCATTGTTTTGCCATCGTACGCGATGAAGACATAGCGGAAGATATCGCCCAAGAAACGTTCATTAATGCGTACTACAAACTAAAGCAATATAACAGTAATTTTCGCTTGGCAACCTGGCTGTTTCGCATTAGCACCAACAAGTGCCTGACGTACCTCAAAAAGCACAGCAAAGAAGTCGCTCTTGAGGCAGAGATGCTGGCAACGGCATCGCAGGAACCATCGCCCCATCACCGCGCATTGCACAGTGAACTACATACCGCCGTACAAATGCTCCGGCCCACGTATCGGGCGGTGATCAGCCTGTACTATTGGCAAGGCCTGGATTACGCCGCTACCGCAGTGGTTATGGACGCGCCCGTTAATAGCGTCCGCGTCTGGTTAAAACGCGCCAAAGAAGAATTAAGGAAGGAGCTGTCATGAAAGACTTAGACAAATTGCTTTCGCAGCCCATGCCAAAACCAAAACGCCCCCTGTCCAATAACTTTACAAAGGAGATCATTATGAAGGTCAAACGACCCCGTCAAACTGGCTGGCAACGCCTGCGCGGCAATCTAAGAGGAGTGGTATTCACCAAAGCCGGAGCGGCCTCACTAGCCGGCGTCGTATTGATAAGCGGCACCGTGGCAGCAGTGAGCCTCTGGCCTCGGCCGACCGTGACCCCGACAGTCACCAAAAAACTGCCGAGCGGCAACCACATCGTCGGCTACGACACGCAGAATTGTAAATATTTCGACGCCCTGGACGGATCAAAGATCGAACCCAAAACCGAAAAAGTATATTACGAAGTCCGCGAAAATTCCCAGCTCACCGACCAGCAAATCCAGGACAGCCTGCGCGCCAACTGCGAGGAAAATATCAGCAACAACGCCGTGAGCAGCCTCATCCGCCAATACTCCGGTGATGGCCTGATGTCCACCATGACACTAACCGTAAAAGCCATCAATAAAAACAGCATCACCGTGCAGACCGACGCGCACTATGCCGCGGCCAATAACAAACCTTGGCCCGAATATACCTACAGTAAGCTAGACGGTAAGCTACTGGTCAGAGACCAGGACACCGCGATTTCGTACGCCGATCTGAAGATTGGCGACACCGTCAAGATGATCGTGCGGGACAGCAGCGGTAAATCCACCGAAACTCCCGGCGGCTACGACCCACTCAGCCACCCCGAAAACATCACCATCCTGGCGATACTTCGGATCCCTGCACTGACCGGCGACCCAACCACCCTCCAGCGGGCGTTTGCTCAGGACATCGTTCGCCTGGAAGCGTGCGCCGATAGCCCTACCGGCCTGTGCCGAACCTACGAGTTCTCCCAACAATAGCACTCGAACCTAACCGGGGGCGGGCCCACCACCCGCTCGTCCCCGGCTCCCTGGCCTTATTCTGTGGTGGCAAACACTGCCGCAATTACATGCTAGTCATACGTAAAGTAGGTGGTGTGGAATTTAATCGCCATCACATACGTATGTTCAGAGGTGACGCGCTTAAGCAAAGCCGGATAATCAGACACTAAACCATTTCTCTCGTAGTATGCCGATGCAGAATGGACATCGCTCTGGATACCGAAAGTCTTCAAAGCATACTTATTAATATCTGCTTCGGCGAATTCAAGCGTCAGTTTATAGTCGCCTTGGCGGTAATCGGTCGACAAAAGATCAGAAGCGGTATATCTCCGATTATATAAACCATACCCCGCGTCTGTTCCGTAGTATCTGTCATAGCTGTCGTTTACTGTCCGCTGCAAATCTGAATCGTATTCAGTCGTTTGCCAACCAGCGGCGGTTAAAGTACTGTGCAAAGCGAGCAGTTGCTGCCTGAGATTGCCGTCAAAGCCATAATAACGCTCGACAAAGTATTGGCAGCCACCAGACGAACTGGCGCCATCAAAATTCCGATACCATTTATAACAATAGTCATAGTCCGCCGATGCGTAGCTCACCATGGCGCCGTTCAAATCGATGGCATTTATCTGTTTCTGTATGGTGTCTGAGGCTTTTTGCCGTAATGCTGAAATTTCGCTGCCGTTAGCGTTAGGGGCACGCCAGCCCTTAACTATATCAAAGACAAATGTCGCTACCATCAAAAGTATTACGAGTCCAACCATACATCCGGGGATAAGAATAAGCCAAAGAGCAATCTTACTAAAAGTCTTTATTCGGAGCATAGCCCTTTCAGTATACAGGACGGCCCAAAAGACTCAGTACTTCAACTTCTTTGACCGCAATCAAAATCACCCCTATACTACCAGCATGGCAACCGCAACACGAGCGATCGTTATTGAAAACGACAAATTATTAGTTATGCAGCGCAACAAATTTGGCAGCACCTATTTTACGCTGGTCGGCGGACGGATTAACCACGGCGAAACTCCCGAAGAAGGACTAGCGCGCGAAGTGTTTGAAGAGACCGGCCTGACCGTAACAAGCGGTCGAGCAGTATTCATCGAAGAACATCCCGAACCATACGACCACCAAATTATTTACCTCTGTGAAGTAGCCCCACATCAAGACATCGTCATCCAAGAAGCCTCCGAAGAAGCCACTATGAATAAATACGGCATGAATATGCACCAGCCATTTTGGGTCACCAGCCGTGCCTTTGCTGGCATACCATTTCGCACGCCGCTTTTGCAACAAGCAATCGTCGATGCGCTTAAAAAAGGCTTTCCGAAAAGCCCAATCAAACTACAAGAACCGCAGCCGTCATTTTTGAAGCGAACCCAAAAACGCCTCAAAAAATGGCGCGTCTAGCTTTTTACTTTTTTTGACCCGGATCCAGCAATACGCCGCTTTTGGATACCTCTGGCACGCAGCACATATTACGGTTAAAGCAACAGGGGCGACGCTCGCCAGCGAGCAGCTTGGATGCCGAAACTTCGATACGGTGCCTCCGTGTCGCCGGCTGAGCCGTCGAACCAATCCAGCGCAGCCATTCCCAACGTGCCAAAGGTGTTATACGAGTCCAGAGCGGATGTATCTGCGGGTCATCAACAAGCCCTTTCTGAATGTCTGGGGGTATAATGGGCTCCGGCCAGTCTTTGCTCGCCTCCATTTCGACGTCTACCGTATTGCCGGCCAGCGCATTAGCCGATTTTTGCAATTGCTTGTCGATATGCAACCAATGACTGCCATTGCCGTCCGGTTCAAGCGGCAGCTGAAATGCAAATCCGTTCAGCTTGCCTGCTACCATAACTTGGCCGCGCGACGGCAGCTTGGCGCTGGCTTCCGGAGGCAACCTAAGAACGACCCACGATTCAATGGCATAAGGTTTTGCTTTAAAATGGATTGTCGGCATATCACTAATAATACCCGGTGTCATTGCTTTTCCACAACCCGGGACATATTTCATTTTTCATTGCTTCCCGGCGCAACTTTTGGTATTACAATATGGTGCTAAACTAAAATTAGGAGATCAAGATGAGTGAATCACAGTCCGACCCAAATGCGCCTTTGGATCACAAAGAGATATTTGAATATTATCAAAATGAAACCGAAGCTCTGGGCCCTGACGCCGATAAGTTTAAAGGCGATATATCTGCAGACCAACACGTCACCCACGACCCCCATCCCCCAGAGCAGGACGAATAAGATAATAAGGAGGAGCCATGGAAGCCGGAGAACACCGTAAGGATAGAATTGAAGTTGAAAACATCTACGTCCCTCCTGAGCCAGGCAACGACCCTGCGATGCATGTACTCTGGGATATTCAGCACCCTATCACGCCAGAAGATGCCTTTGGGCCTGACAGCAGAAACCAACTGCCTCAACCAGAACAGAAGCCCTTACCAGAGCAAGAAGCGTAATTCTACCAGCAACGATTAAGTTAGCGGGGGAGTTTGCCGCATTCTTCGAAGTTGATCGTGTCGATCGAGCGATTTTCTGGACGCACCTGCGTGTCGGCGCGCGTTATGCCCTCAATCATGCACTCTTTTTGCCATTTGGGGGTAGCGCGCCGATCGAGTGCCAGGTTAACGCTAGATGCCGTCCAGGCGCCGGACTTGTCTTTGTACAAAAGCGTGTCTTTATCATTGCAGCCACGAATGACGGCGCGGTTGGCATAGGCGTTAACTTGTAAATACTTTTCGAATATGGCAACGCGGTTGCCAGGTTTAACGGGGTCGGTTGGATCAGTACAGTCCGTAGAGCTTTTAGCCAGATAGGCATTCCTGACCTCTGTTATAGCTTTTTCTTTTTCCTCAAAGCTTGCTATTTGGGGGTTGTCTTTAGCCACTGCTGTAAGCGCAAGCCCAACCACACATCCTATGATAAAAAATATAACCCCGGTGACATAGGCGGACGAAGTTTTTGTTGTTTTTTTGTCTTGTTTCTTCATATTCCAATAATATCCAGAAAAATAAGGTCTGTCCATGACGTTTAAACAGATCAAACTGTGCTACCATTTGAACATGAAAAAACTAATAATCTCTTTGGTTGGCCACCCAGCGAGCGGCAAAACATCCGCCGCAAAGTATCTGGAAGAAAAATACGGCTTTACCACCTTCACCTTTAGCAAAGCCATCCGCGAATACGCCGCTGAGAACAACATTGAACTGAAACGTCGCGCCGATTACGCAAATGCGCACACCCGCATGTTATGCGAACACGGTTGGGATTATACACTGAAGCTAGCCCTTGAACAGAACGCCCAGCGACTATGCATCGACGACGTCCGTTCACCCCGTTTTGCTGAAGTCCTGCGTGCAGCGGGCAGTATAGACATCGCCTTTGATTGTCCTTCAGATATTCGTTTTGCCCACATTCGCGGAAACACCGACAACGCAAAATATCCGGGCACCCAGGAGGCTTTCGACGAAAACGAACGCGAAGACAACGAAGTCGTCATCGGGCCAGGCCTCGAGTTTAATACCGATCAGGTCATGAGAACCGCAAACTACCACATAAATGCATCAGGAACACTGGAAAATACCTTCGAACAACTCGACAGAATTATTGTCGAACTGATAGCCGCCAATAACTAAAACGGCTCTACCGGCGTTAGTTTGCGCCGCCGCGCCACCAGCATAACGACAAAGAAGATGTTTGCCGCTACCAGTGAAGCAGGGTACAGCCATGTCACCAGGCTATAATTATCGAGGGCCAGAATGGCCAACAAAAACTTCAGCCCGGCCAGCACATAGTGAACCAACGTCTCCTCGTGCGGTTTATGGTACGACTTGCGAATGGTCGGCATAAATCCCAAAAAGTCCACCACCGTAATGAGCACGACAGAAAGCAGCGGATTACTCGTAACAAACCACAATGCCAGCGCACCGCCGGCAGCAAACAGGTTTAATGTGTCTGAACGGGTAATGTCCTTTTCGCCCTTTTTGAGCGCCAGCGCAAAGATAACAAAAGAAACCAAGGCCGTAGCGGCAGTCACCCAAGCCCCCGGCCCAGCATGGTCGCTAGTCTGTCCAAAAAAAGCTATGCCCGTCAACGTAGCCCAAACAAGCCACGAAAAAGCATGCGGCTTCGTTTTGCCAGCAAAAATATCCCGAAAATAGAAAAAATAACCTGCCGCCGTCATGGCGATGGCTACAAGCGCCAGGGCAATCTTAAGATCCATGAGCTGATAATAACAGGTGGAAAACCGGAAACCAATCAACGAACGTTATGCTACAGTAGAGAATCGCTCGAAACGAGACGCGGCCGCCAAATGCCATTGTCACCGTATTCGGCCATCAATTCCTCTGGATGAAAGTTGACGTTCGGCTTCAGTATGCCCGCAATCACATCATTTGTCGACTTGTAATAGGGGCAGGTATAATGTGACTTGCGCAAATTGTCTTCACCTTCTCCTTCCCACCGCGAACTTCCATCTGGTCTTTCAAGGTAGCCGTCGTCGCCTGGATCCATATCTTTGAGCGTGCAGGCCATATCGCCGAGTAACTTCGCTTCGGTAGAAAAGTCCGCATCGGATTCGACAGGCTCAAAATCAAACTCACATTGCCCATGACAAAACTTCCATCCCAAAAAAGCCGCCCGTTCAATCCGCTGTCTCGCCATCGGCATATGAATATTGGTCCACCCTTCACGAGCGGCAACAGACTTAAGGTAGCGAAAATTATCAGGCGTATTAGTGGACCTACCATCGGTAACTATTGCACTTTCGGGTACGTCAAGGTCATGAATGAGATACCGCCTACCCTCCTCAGATTCGGTCAATGGAGCATACTTACCCTGCTCCAGGGCCTTTATATCTGCCGCACCGCAAACCATAATACGTGCCACTTTTTTAGCATGAAACATTCGTCCCGCCACATCCAAAGAGTCGTACATATGTTTTGGATAACACTGATTTTCAAAATCGTATGCTTTACCTAAAACCGCCGTAGCCTGATATACCCCCACCAGTAACCTCCCTGTTTCCTATAAAAACATCCATATATAAAGTGCCTTTTCCTAGCTGTATTAAAGGGTATACCATATTTAACGTCATGCAATTCGCAGGGCTCGTATTGATTGGCCACACCTGTGCAGTTTTGCGTGTAACTTGGCCCCCGGGGCTTCACGATTAAAGCCGAAGTAAAAGAATAATAAAAAGCCAGCCCATGTAGCCACAAAATGGTTCATGAAGATTTAAAAACCTTCAAATATATTAACCCTATACAAAAAATAAGCCGCCGTAATTGACCGATCATAGACCGTAAGTCGAGCAATTGTTGGCACGGGGACACCAGATATGAAACAGGGACTAAATAAGATATTAATTTCGGGATGGTTTTCCTTCGATCTCCCGCACAATACCGCCGGCGACCTATTAGCAAAGGAATCGGCAATTACTTGGGCGACGAAAGGTGGCTTCAAGTGTGACGTCATTGTTCCTCGTCCATCGAGTACTGATGAATTAACACTCGAGGATGTTAGACCTCTCGACTATCACGCGATCGTTTTTGTATGTGGACCACTTACTTCATCCCACATCGTTCCGTTTATGAGAAAGTTTGCCGGAATCAGACGGATAGCTCTTAATGTTTCAGTAGTTCCTACGGCAGATCTTTCAGATGAATTTGACATCATCATTCCTCGCGATTCACCCCAAACTACAAATCCAGACATTTCGCTGGCCTCATCAATGCAACATACACCCGTCGCTGGCATTATTTATGTCGGTAAACAAAAAGAATATCCTGGCCAAAGACATGAAGCCGTAGAAGATATGGTGAGCTCCGTCGTTAAAAAGATGGGTATTGCCCCTGTTTTTATTGATACCAAGATCCCGCATAACCAATACGGTCTATCAAGTGTAGCCCAGGTTGAGGCGGTGATTCGGCATATGGACGTCATTATCACTACCAGACTACACGGATCCGTACTCGCCCTGCGAAATGGCACTCCGCCGATAGCCATAGACTCCGTGCCCGGAGGAGCTAAAGTTCTTAGGCAGATGCAAGCTCTCAACTGGCCCCTTGCCTATTCGATTGACGATTTAGATGAACGAAGACTGGAAAAGGCCATTCGGGCCGCTTTAACAGAACAAAGCAAAAAACTTGCGCTACAAAGAATCAAAGACGCCAAGACAAAGCTTGAAAGTATTGAGCTAACCTTTCTAAAAGCACTGAATAGTTGAGGACTAAGATGCGAGGAGAAATTAGAGCCCTTGAGGGAGTTTGTTGCGCCGGCAAAACCACGCTAATCAAACAACTAGCAAAACAACTCGGTGCAGCCGTTGTGCCCGAGCTTCCAGAGTTTGGAAGGAATTTATTTCTACCCTTTAATAGCCCCGATAATGTGCGGTTAAACGCGTTCAACTCCGTAAACCTTGAAAAGATAAGAATGCGGGCCGCATATGGTCTGACCGAAATCACCCCTCACATAGTTATGGATCGTAGTTTTTTATCCACCTTGGCGCTGGGATATGGCGCAATTGACTTAATTGGACCCCCGTCATTTAAGGAACTTGCCGATAGAGTTTTGACGGCTATGATGAACGACGAACTGCCCACCCCACACAAAACGCTTTATATCAGCGTAGACAGCGAGACTGTGCAAAAACGCAATGAGACAAGAAGTCCAAAGCTTGATGAATATTGGGTCAACCCCGAACGAATAAAGCGGCAAAATGAATTTTATCGTAATCTCTCGCATGTCACAGGAATCGAGATAATTGATGGTGGCCGGCCGCGGGAAGAAGTTCTTGCTGATTGCCTGGAAAAGTCGCTTGACCCTTTGGCAACTATTTCCACATGGGAGGCTGTAGCTACAGTACAGGATTTTACAAATAATATCGCTTATGAGAGGTAATATGACCGTTTCAGTTATTATACCCAGTCACAATAACGCAGAATTGCTTGCCAAAACGCTTGCTGGCTTTGCCGCCCAAAACATGCCATCATTTGATTGGGAAGTTATTGTAATCGACAATAATAGTAGTGACGAATCCATAGCAGAAGTGCAGAGACTTTTTCGCGGCAAAATCCAGCTAACACTCATCCAACAACCCCAACTTGCCCACCCTTTTGCTTTATGTAACGCAAGAAATAGAGGTATAAAACTAGCCGCGGGCGAATGGATAGTGTCGATGGATGCCGACACCGTCCCCGGCAAGACCTACCTTAAAACACTCGAGAACTTCCTAAAAGAATGGGGTAATAAGTCTGTGATTGCCACTGGTGAAAGAAGATTTATAGCTGCAGATAGTATTGCGCCGGATGACATCCTTCGCAAACCTACACTTCTGGAGCAATTACCTCCGGCATTAAGCCCATCCAACTACGGCCTACCCTTAGATCGTCGCCTCCCCACAATGAAAAGGCTGCCCGCACTGGAACATCCTTGGGACTTTATGCACGGCTGCAATGTGGTATACAAGCGTGAAGATGCTCTTCGGGTTGGTGGATATCACGAAGCCTACGATGGCCGTTGGGGATTTGAAGATATCGATTTTGCCTACCGGATGATTACTCATGGTGGTTGCGAGCCATTATATGCAGTCGGCCTACATGTATATCATCAAGACTTGTCATCCGATAAACCTCAAGTCAATCGTTATGATAAAAGCACAAATCCAAATTGGACTCGCATTTGCAAGGCCATACCTGGCTATAGGGAGTATAAAATTACTAAATACCGCAGGCAAAGCGACAGTATTCGAGTATAGGGAGACGTCTACTACAAATGGGTGTCAAACACTACGTTCCGCCAGTTTTGCCAGGTTAGCCTACGCTTATCTTCGACTTGTCGATTGTGCGGACGATCATACAAAATATGCTCCCAGCTCGGTGCGGCAAGTCCCAGAATCTCTGGCTTGTCGTCAATGAGGATGTCACCTCGAATAAGTGTTTTGTCGCGGGTCAGGATAATACGGTCAACGAAGGGCGCTCCGAAATGCTCCTCAATCCACTGATATTTTTCCAAAACACAATGATCGTATTCGAATAGATGCGATGTACAAAAACGCACATCGTGACCCTCGGCCAGCATCTCCTTAACGGCTTCGATGCCACCTGGCGTCGGGGGCAGATGGCGGATAAAACCTTTGCTATGACAAAGGTTATACATCTTTTCCTGTAAATGTTCTGGATAGTCCTTGTGCGGGTGAAAGGCTCGACGTTTCTCGAGTGGAACGAAAAACTCATCGGGGTACAGTTTTTTCCATTGATCCAATAACCAAACGTCAAACTCTGCAAGTGTATTGTCCATGTCCACTAGAATAATCATATGGATAGTATATCAATGTGTAATTTAAGAGTAATTAAATCTATTGACTGCTATCCTAGGTCGATATGAATCTGAATAGAATTGGCCATGAATCTTTAGCAGCTTATGTTCGCACAAACCAGGCGGTCATAGAAGGTGAACCATTCGACACGCTTGTGGCCGCAAGTGACTCGGGCCATTTGGCAGCGCATATTACTACGGAAGTGTACGATGCCTTAGGCCAGAAACCGCCGCAACAATTTATCGCCCCCATCTATCGCCATGTCGATAAAGAGAGGACCGTTCTTTTTGACAACTCGATTCTTGCACCCGACTTTGAGCAATGGCGAAATCGAGCCCTTGGGAATATACTGCTTGTTGACGACGAAATCTGGCGCGGCGCGACATTAAACGGCCTCTTCGACCTACTTCATGCGCTCAATGCAACTCCTCGCAGCTGTACCATCATTGCCGAAGATGGCGGCTTTAAATGTCCGAAGGATATTCGTGGCGTACCAACCTCCTTTCATCCAACCAAGCGTCGGGTACCCGACATCTATAATGCTTTTTCGTATACCATACCACCTGAGTTCCGTGAGCCTACCGCAGCAGCCCTCAGAGATGAACCAGCGTTAAATGATAAACAACTCATGTGCACCCTCCTCGGCCTCCCCATCAAAGAGTGGAACAACGGACGCCCAAAGTTTACTCATCGACTGATCAACCTCGCCATGGATTCTTTGTCGAGTTTTGACGTAACCCAAAAACAATATAAGGACTGGTTGAAAGGGGTGGTGCTCGCCTATTTAGACCAGGACAAACGTTCTAAGCAAGAATACCAGGAGGCGCTTCACTGCCGCTTAACCTGATTGCATAAGATATAAGAGCCTCCGAGAGATTGTAAAATCAAAATGGTACACCCGGCAGGATTCGAACCTGCGACCTTTGGTACCGGAAACCAACG